>JADGEC010000158.1 GCA_016744575.1 Sulfurimonadaceae bacterium
ATCATCATAGACCCTAAAGGCGATATGGGAAACCTCTGTCTGACCTTTCCCGAGCTCAAAGCAAACGACTTCCTACCCTGGATAGACCCCATCGATGCTTCTAACAAAGGAGAGAGTCCTGAGTCTTTGGCAACATCGACTGCGACACTCTGGCAAGATGGCATCACACGCGACCATCAGGACAAAGCACGGATCCAACGACTCCATGATGTCGATACGACCATCTATACCCCTGGCAGCAGTGCGGGTGTAGGCATCAATATCCTGGGTAGTTTTGATGCGCCCTCTCTAGAGACCCTTGATGACCCCGACACCTTTGCCGCGCTGATCAACTCCACTGTCTCCAGCCTTCTCTCACTTGTAAGCATTGAAGCCGACTCTCTTACATCCAAAGAGTTCCTGCTGCTCTCAAATATCTTCCAACACTTCTGGCTTCAGCAGAAGAGTCTCTCACTCGAAAGCCTCATCGGTCAGATAGCTTCTCCACCTTTTGAGAAGATCGGTGTCTTGAACCTTAGTGACTTCTACCCGCAGGGTGAGCGGATGAAGCTGGCGATGCTCTTTAACAATGTGCTCTCCTCCGTATCGTTCTCAGCATGGATAAGCGGTGATGCACTGGACATACAGGACCTACTTTATGATGAAGATGGAAAAGCGAAGGTCTCCATCTTCTCCATCGCCCATCTCGATGATTCACAGCGTATGTTCTTCGTCACGCTATTACTCAACCGTTTTGTTGACTGGATGCGAACGCAGCGAGGCTCCTCCACCCTCAAGGCCCTGCTCTATATGGATGAGATCTTCGGCTTCTTTCCTCCGGTCAAGAACCCCCCTTCGAAAGAGCCGATGCTTCTGCTGCTCAAACAGGCCAGAGCCTTTGGTGTCGGTGTCGTCCTCTCTACACAGAACCCGGGTGACATCGACTATAAAGGACTCTCAAATATCGGGACCTGGTTCATAGGAAAGTTGCAGACGGCTCAAGATATCGACAAAGTCATCGAAGCCCTCTCCGGTAAGATAAAGGATATGAGTAGAAGTGAGATCAGAAAGATGATAGCTACGCTCAAAGGGCGCACCTTCTTTCTCAAAAGTGCGCACGAAGAGAGTGTACGGATCTTCTCTACCCGCTGGGTACTCTCTTACCTCAAAGGCCCGATGTCAAAAAACGATATCAGAGAGTTGATGAAACGAAAAAAACAAGAAGAGACCCAAGAGAAAAGTATTGCCAAGACGACGCCTAAAAAGCGTGTCGAGCATAAGCCCATCCTCTCTACAGCAATAGTCGAATACTTCAATGACACTACGATGAACGACGACAGCAGTTTTCTACCCTCTCTCGCAGCATCTACGCAAGTACGCTTTTACAACCAGCGCAAAGGGATCGATGAAGCAGAAGACATCACCCTTAAGATCGAACTCGATGAGTCCTCTTCACCAATAGTCTGGGAAGACGCGATGGAGATAGAGGATGAGCTGGAGAGACTACCTAGAAAAAGCATCTCTCACGCTTCATTTGCTCCACTTCCTCCAGATATCAGTAGCGCTAAGGACCTTAAGAGTTTTGAGCGTTCGCTCAAAGCCTATCTCTATCATAACAGAAGCATCGAGCTGTTTCGCATCAAAGCATTAAGACTTGAGTCCAGACCACATCAGAGTCTAAGAGATTTCAAGGTCATCGTACAAGATACCTTGAGCGAGAAAAAAGAGGCCGCTATTGAGAAACTGACTAACAGTTACAAGACCAAAGAGGAGCGACTCCAAAAACGTCTTCAGAGGGCTCTTTTGAAACTGGAGAAAGAGGAGTCTGATGTCAGTGCCAAGACGACTGACACGGCTATTACGGTAGGTATGACTATCCTCGGTGCTCTTTTTGGCAGCAGCAGTCGTTCTACTATCAGTAAAGGATCACGCGCACTTCGAGGTGGTAAAGGGGTGATGAAAGAGCGCGGTGATGTCGAACGTGCAGAGAGAGCCATCACTGAAATAGAGCAGGACATCGAAGCACTCAATGAAGTGCTTGAAGAGAAGGTCTATCAGCTTGACGATGATCTTAACATCGACAACTATGAGATCGAGAGTTTTGCCATCAAACCGCGTAAGACCGATATCATCGTCAAGACGGTAGCGCTCTTATGGGAAAAGTAAACAAAACAACGCCATATAACAGAGGGTTAAGAAACATTAATAGATAATAGTCCATCAAACTAAAAGGGGTACACATGGCAAAACTCTCAGACATCGAAGGTATTGGACCATCTTATCAGGCAAAACTCAAAGAGGTGGGCATAGGCTCCATTGAGAAACTGCTTGAGGATGCGAACACAAAGACAGAGCGTAAGCACCTTGCCGAAAAGACCGGTATCTCTGAAAAGCTGATCTTGAACTGGGTCAATCGTGCAGACCTGGCTAGAGTAAAAGGAATCAGTACACAATACGCCGATCTTCTTGAAGTAGCAGGTGTCAACACAGTACCACAGTTAGGTACGAGAAATGCCGCCAATCTTCATGCCAAGATGACAGAAGTCAATGAAGCAAAGAACCTGGTACGTAAAGTCCCTGCCCTCTCTCTCGTCGAAGGGTGGATAGCACAAGCCAAAGAGCTTCCACGTACACTCGAATATTAGAGAGATTCATATTTCTTAATATTGATCTATCATCTAAGTAAAAAGACGATTCTCACATCCCCGTTTTCCAACGGGGTCACTATCCACATCACTTCATCAGCTATGCGCGGATAGAATGGAGTAGGTTCTTGCATATTTAACATCACAACTCGTTTATCTTTAGCATCGAGAAGCTTAAGTCCACATACCAGGTTTACCATTGGCTCCGGCGGTGTGCAAAGCCTTGTGTCGAACTCAATGTACTCTATCCCCTCGATCTCATGACTCGTAAAAGGGACCGTACTTCCCAGTACTGTTAACGTCTTTTTATCCATGTTCTTTCAGAAGCGTGATCTTAAACCCTTTTCGCTCCCCCTCAACAAGTGTCACGTCACCGCCATGTGCCTGAGCTATCTGCTGTGATAAGACCAGACCAAGTCCATTACCTTTGACCTTACTGCTCTTGAAAGCCTCAAAGAGCTGCTTCTTGTTCTCTATGGGTACGCCGCTGTCATAGACCCTAAAGATATGGAAGTGATCGTCATGATCATATAACATCTCAATGTCACCACTCTCCTCATCATCAAGTTCGATGGCATCGATGGCATTGAAGATAAAGTTGGAGAACATCATGCCTAAAAGATCAGTATCACCTGAAAGGATGAACTGATGCTCAGGCAGTTTGAATGTGATGTCTTTACTATGACTGTAATACTCCATGGCCTTCTTCAAGGCCTCATCTACCTCACTCCAGCGCATAGCCTGGATATTTGCCTTGATACCTTTGGAAAAAAGCAAGGTAGCCTTGATGATGCGTTCGATGCGAAAGACTGACTTCTGAATCTCATCGACCATAGGACGGTTTTCCTCGATGACCCGCTTTTTCAGCGTCGAAGTCATCAGAGAGATAGCTCCGATGGGATTACGGATCTCATGTGAGAGATGTGCCGCCATCTGTCCCATCGTCGCTAGGTTCTCTTTACGCTTCTGCTCGGTGATATCTGTCGCACTGAAGAGATACTTCTCTTTATACTGATTGCTCTTGATGAGATAGGAACGCTCTAAGAACGACACTTCATAATCATCGTTCTCATGTTGAAGCATCGGTACAAGCGTACTAAGACCCTTAGCGATGGAGTTTTGTAAAAAGACCTCCCCATCAGCTTCCAATATCCAGATAGCATTGGGCAGGAACTCGACGACCTGTTCGATGGTATCGAGCAAATTGGCGTAATCACCGCGAAGCGCTTTATACTCGTTCTCGACCTTATAGGTCTGATCGATGAGTGCCTTAAGCTCTTCGGGAGTGATGGCTTCAGCCATAGCGGCTCATCATCAAAAAGATCTGATAGAGCTCATGCGCATCTTTGCTTCCGGCAAGCTCGCGGATGGAGTGCATGGCAAATGTCGGCAGACCAATATCTATGGTCTCTATGCCAAGGCCACTTGCTATTGCCGGTCCGATAGTCGAACCACAGCCCATATCAGTCCGTGTCACATACTTCTGATAAGGCATCTTCGCTTCATCAGCCGCATGGATAAAACGCGAGATGGTACGGGCATTAGAGGCATAGCGCTGATTGGCATTGACCTTGATGACGATGCCTTCGTTGATATGTGGCGCATGGTTCTTGTCATGTTTGTCACTAAAGTTCGGGTGGATGGCATGGGCGTTGTCACTTGAGACCATGATAGACTTCTGCAGCATCTGTGTATATGGCTCATACTCAGGATAAAGACGACGAAGCACGTTTTCCAGGAATGGTCCCGCTGCACCCGACGTAGAACGGCTGCCGACCTCTTCATGATCGCTGCAGAACATCAGCATCGGCACATCAGCTTCCACGCTACAGATGGCGAGAAGCGCTGTATAACAGCTAAGGAGATTGTCCAGTCTTGCTGATGCGACGAAGTCCTTTTTCAAACCGACAAACGAGGCTTTTTGTGTATCGTAGAAACTAAGTTCATAAGAGAGTATCTTAGCTACATCTTTTGCACCCTCGTTCTCAAGCGCTTCGGTGATCCACGCATCAAACTCAAAGGACTCATCTGTCGAAATGATCGGCGGGATATCTGTCTGTGCATTGACGCTGCGATTACTGTTAGCATCTTTGTCAAGATGGATGGCCAGTGATGGGATGATAGCGACTGGCTCCTGCATATCGATCAGCAGGTCTTTCATCTCATTTTTACTATCGCTGTAGATCACGCGCCCAGCTACAGAGAGGTCACGGTCAAACCATGGGTTTAAGAGCACACCGCCATACTTCTCCACACCGAGTTTGACGACACCATCGCCTTTGATGACCGGATTGGGTTTGATCTTTAGGTTTGGTGAGTCAGTATGGGCACCGACCATCAGGTAATCGCTACGATCTTTCGGATAGGTACAGGCGATGATAGAGGAGTCATTGCGTATGACATAGTATTTATGTCCACGTTTCGCTTTCCAGTCAGCCTTTTCATCAAGGCGCTCAAAACCTGCGTTCTCCAGCATGCCTGCCATATTACGGACCGCATGAAACGGTGTCGGCGAAGCATCTAGAAAACCTAATAGTCCCTCATTAAAATCATTTACATCCATAGTGCTCTTTCTCTTTAATTTTTCGTTTTTAACTTTTAGTTCTTAGTTTGGTTCTCACGCCACATCGACATCACTCATCTTCGCCAGCTCCTCAAGGACCTTATTGTCTACCCTGATAGCTGACTCCATGACGATGTTCTGCAGTTTCGAGACGATGGTCAGGTTCAGCGGACGGTTGCCCGGGTAACGGCGGACCAGTCGGTAGAGCTCTTCGAGTCGTTGCATATCTTTGTTAAGATGCAGACGAAGCATCAACGGTTCAGGCGGTTTCTCCATTATTCTCGTATCGACCTTCTTTGACTCCCGCTTTACATCTTTTAAAGAGAGGATCTTCAAGACACTGATACGGGTGAACATCTCAGTGTGCGTGACCTTCACTTTAAAGGAGACCGGCTCTTCAAGGTCCATGCCCTCGAGTTGATCGAGCTTGTCCGAGAAGAGCATCATCTCTATATTTCCGTGGAAGTCCATCAGGTTGACGATGCCGAACTGGTTCCCTTTTTTAGAGATCTTCTTAGTGATCTCCTCGACCTTACCTATGAAGATCGCGGTCGAACCATCGGCTATGTTCTCTACATCTGAGGAGAGCGTATACTCCAGCCCATCGATCTGTTCACGGTAAGAGTCAAGCGGATGCCCAGATACATAAAATCCAAGGGTCTCTTTCTCAAATTCCAAGATGGTCTTGAGTTCAAACTCTGGCTCATTCTTGAGGTTCAGGTCGACTGTCGTCACCTCGGCATCATCACCAAAGAGACTAAACACGGCCTCTTTTTGCAGTTGTGATGAACTTTTGACCGCGTCAATGATCGGCTCCATCTGGTCAAGCAGTGCTTTTCTAGACCAGCTAAAGCTGTCAAAACCACCCGCTTTAGTGATGGACTCAAGTACCTTCTTATTTACTTT
>JADGEC010000228.1 GCA_016744575.1 Sulfurimonadaceae bacterium
CTCATAGTCCGTGATCTAACACCTACTCCACCATCGGCAGGATTGGAGCTCTCGCTTTTAGGGGCCGGTCCCTCTTCGCAACTGCAAGACTCAAAAGTGGTCGAGGAGTACCTTCTATCTCTCGATGTCTATACGCTTCTTGATGCAGAGTTTGGCTTGACACGACACTTTCAAAGTGACAGGCTTGACATCATCGAACGTCTATCTTCTGATGCCACGATGGAAGAGGTTCTGAGCTTCTATCGTAAACGTATACGCATAGAGTATGATGAGATCTCGGGTATCTTGCATATCGCCTATGCACATCCTGACCCACAGGTCGCACAGGCTGTCTTGAAAGGGCTTATCGAACAGGTCGAGCTGGAGTTAAACGAGTTCAATCGCCGTAAAGCGAGAAAACAGCTCTCGTTTATAATGGCAGAGCATCAGAAAAGCAGGGAGAAGATGGATGGCTCTTCTGTAAAGCTTGAGACCTATCAGAACGAACATCTACTTTTAGACCCTAATAACAGTGCAGAGTCGATGAGCAGTATCATCGCAGAACTTGAAGCGACCCTGACACGAAAGAGCATAGAACTTGCCAAACTCTCGGCTTATCTCAATGAGAGTAATCATGAGATCGTAGCCATACGCAATGAGATAGGGAGTATTAGGAGTTCCATCACCCAAAAGCGAAAAGGCCTGAGTGGAAGCGATAGCTCACGCCTGAACAAGGTGCTTTTTGAGTATGGTAGATTGAAGATGGAACTTGAGTTCGATACCGAGGTCTACAAGAACTCGCTTATCCAGCTTGAGACATCAAAGCTTGATGCATTAAAAGCAGCTAAGACCTTGAGTGTAGTGAGTCGACCAAATCTGCCAGATGGATATACTTATCCCAACAAGCCGAAAGTATTTATGACACTGCTTATAGTGACGCTGTTAGTCTATGGAGTCTTCTCGATGCTGGCAGCTATCATCAAAGATCATAAGGATTAAGAAGATGCGAATATTTTATACCCTTTTATTGACTTGGCTCTTTTTTGGAAGTGTGCTTGGAGCAGTCAATATCAGCACAGAAGCGACTCCAGATACGACAGATAGGAACATCACTCGCGTGGATGCTTCTTCGAAGGTCTTTGGCTATCATCTTTTCAACGGCAGTTTCAGTCAGAACCGCCAGTTCCGTTATAACCCAGACTATCTGGTAAACATCGGTGATACGGTCAATCTCAAACTCTGGGGCGCCTTTGACCTTGAGACGAAGCTGACTGTTGATTCACAGGGCCATATCTTCATCCCAAAAGTCGGGACCGTCTCGGTCATCGGCATCCGCAACGATCAGTTGAGTAAAAGCATCCAGGCTTCAGTCAAAGAGGTCTACAAGACCAACGTCTTTGTCTATGCAGATCTTGCCAACTATCAGCCGGTAAGCCTTTTTGTCACAGGGGCAGTCAATAAACCAGGTCTCTATGAGGGTCTCTCATCAGACTCCATCATCCAGTTCATCGATAAAGCCAGCGGTATAGACATCCAAAGTGGGAGTTTTCGCGATATAAAGGTCCTGCGTCAAAACAAACTGGTCAAACAGGTCGATC
>JADGEC010000029.1 GCA_016744575.1 Sulfurimonadaceae bacterium
TTGAAGTGGGATTCTATCATCTAGCCTCTTCAAACCCCTAAAGCACTATCTCTGATCTTCTGATTCTCAAAGATTGCACTTCGGATTTAAATTCGGGAAAGACCAAACCTATTTGCGATGGCAGTAGCATTTAAATATTCTTTACCTTGTGTAATGATCTTATTTGGAATCGTGATATTTTCAGGCCATACGATGTAAGTCCCAAATCTTTGGTGTGTATGCCAACAACCACCATTCTCTTCACCTTGCTTTGTCAGTTTATAGCCATCCTCACTTTTTTCAATGAAGCAAGCAGCTATAAGCATTTCATCAAGATTATTCTTTGGAATGGTAAGTTTTTTAGAAAGGGCGCTAGTAGAAATAAGTTTATTATTCATCATTTATCCTCATTAAATACGTTATATATTATTATAATAACAAAAATATCTAGTAATCACATGTATTAAACAACTTTTAGTGATTGACTTGAATGGATAGTGAAAAAAAGGTGACATTCAACTTAGAAATCTAAGTGAGCTACAGCATCTTAGAAAAAATATGGACAGATAACTTTTCTATTCACCGATCATGCTAAAATCCCCAACACAAAACTTGAAAGATCAAAATGAAAATACGGACTTTCTCTTATAGGTATGCGCAGGAGATCTTGGAGCATCCCAATTATGCAGAAGCTTATGATGAGTTGATGGAGACATGCAGAACTTTAGGGTCTGGTGACGACCCACTACTTTTACGATAGAACATCCCTATCGTATTAAGAAGATGTTTGAGTGAGTTGAGCTATTGTGGGTATCAAGATGAAGAAAAGCGAATCGTTTAGACGATGGAAGTCTTGAGATCAATCAAGTCGTTGATTGCAAGATAGAGTGTATGGACTTCAGAGTACCCCAGGGCAGCCTCGCTCGCTCCGCGATTCACCTCCGGGACACAGCTTCATTATTTGCTTCGCTCAAAACCTCGCAACTGTCCCACGGTTAAAGCTATTGCCGTCAATGCATCAAAATGTCTGCCCTGGAAGTGATGACATCATCCAGAGCTTTGGTGATACCACTTGCATCCTCGACGATCTTTTCTATGTATTCGATCTTCTCAAGGATAAGATGGATCTTGCTGATAGACTCTTTAGACATAAATAGCTCTGTCGATGATGAACTTTTTACCTGTTCTTCCCATCCCACTGCTATCGGCTAGATCGACCGTGATCCCCAGTGCTTCGGTAAGTTCTTGCTGTATCTGTCTGATCCTGGCTATTGCACCAAATCCATAACGTGCAGCAAACTCAGGAGTAGCTTCGACCAGAATGTCTATATCACTGTTCTCATCAGCTTCTTCTCGGGAATAGGAGCCAAACAGAGCCTTGATCAAAAAACCTTCTTTTCGGTATTTGGGTTTGATACTTGCAAGATATTGAAGGATCGTCTCTTTTTTCATAATGTTGATTATATCGTAGAATATTATGTTGTGATGAGGTAAAAGTAGTCAAATGACTTAGAAGTGTATGGAAATAACGGGGACAGGCAACACAAAAAGCAAGCTTGACAATCCCAAAAAGTAAAAGAAACAAGAAAAAAGGTTTTAAATATACAAAAGCAGTAGGGAGTGTCTCATATCAAAATGCTCAAAAAAGAAAATGTACCATCTCTTCTTTGGGCACCTCTTTAGTGACTGAGAAATAGTGTTCCGCCGACCACGGTGAGGCATCATAAGAAAGTACGATGAAGTCATCATCACTATGGGCATCAGCATCTTCTATCGACTTAAAGGTCTTGGGAAACACAGAACCCATATTTATTGGAATATGAAAGACACTTCTCGTCTTAGCCTTCACAAACAGCTTATCTCTAAAAGACAACTCCTGTTCATCCCAACCATCCGGCTTAAACCGGGGACAACAGCCTGTCGGGTTATCGCTACTATCATATTTTGGTAAAGCATTTGTCTACATATAGACCCCTCCTTTTTCATAGTGTGATCTATCTAGGCTATCGCATATCTAAAAAGTCGGTCGACACGCTATAGACCGAGACTGCCTCTTATTAAAATGCTCAAGAGAGATCATGCTAAAATCCCCAATATAAAACTTGAAAGATCAAAATGAAAATACGAACTTTCTCTTATAGGTATGCGCAGGAGATCTTGGAACATCCAAACTATATAGAAGCCTACGATGAGTTGATGCAGATATGCAGAGCTTGTCCTTTGCCTGTCTATAAGGACAAATCAAAGACGCAGCCGAGACTCGATGTGGTCCAGCAAATCATCAACTCCTACTTTAAGCTTGCTTTTGAAAAGCGTGGATGGGAACCGGAGCCATTAGTCACACCTTCCGAGTTTGATGACAGCCTAAGAGGTGACTTTAGAAAAAAGTTCACAAAGATGGATCTCGTAGATGCCTCAGTCTATGACATCACGCTGCAGATAGAAGTCGAGATGGGCAACATCGCCAGCTCTTATAGGAACTATTTCAAGTTCCAACTCTCTTATGCACATAAACTTGCCGATATAGCCATACTCGTCCTGCCTTGCGATGAGCTGAGCAGAAGGATAGACAGTGGGGTCGCCTCCTTTGAGAAGACCGTAAGAGAGATACCCTCTGCTGACCTCTCCATCACCGTGCCTATACTGGTCATAGGCCTGGATGACAATAATGTAGAAGCCATTGACATAGAGAGCATCGAGAAAGATCTGAAGGTCGTCAAAGGTTCGCAGAAAGCCTATGAAGAAGAGCATCGACAATTAGTCAAAAAGATCATGCGGTCATCAGAAAGCCATAATAGCTAGATAGTCTAGACAAAAAGTGACCTTTTCATATACTACCGTCATAAAAGCAGATCCTTTTAATGAGATCAGGTATAATTCCATCAATCATATAAGAAGCCTTGGAGAAAACATCAGTGAGCAGTAAAAAAGCCCCTTTGAAGACCATAGAACTATTTGCCGGTGTAGGCGGGTTTCATCTCGGTCTGGCCAAGAGCAATACCGAAAAGAAGAAAGCCTATGAGGTCGTCTGGAGTAATCAGTGGGAACCATCGACAAAAAGGCAACATGCCTCAGATGTCTACCAAGAACGTTTCCCAGATACCAAACATTCCAATGATGATATAGCACAAGTCATAGAGGATGATTTTGAGAAGATACCCGACCATGACCTTCTCGTCGGCGGCTTTCCCTGTCAAGACTACTCTGTCGCAAGGACACTCAGCAAAGCCGATGGCTTAAAAGGTAAAAAAGGGGTCTTATGGTGGTCCATCTATGACATCCTCAAGAAAAAAGGTAAAGACGCGCCCTCATACCTGATGCTCGAGAACGTGGACAGACTACTGAAGTCTCCCGCGAAACAGCGAGGCAGAGACTTCGCCATCATGCTCTCCTCTTTGAACGACCTTGGTTACATCGTCGAGTGGCGTGTCATCAATGCTGCTGAGTTCGGCATGCCACAACGTAGAAGACGAGTCTACATCATGGCCTATAAAAAAGGGACTGATATCTATAAGAAGGTCAAGGCCCTTAAAGATCCGACAGCATGGCTAACAGGCGAAGGTGTCATGAACAGAGCATTCCCTATGAAACTGGATAAAAAGGTCACCGATCCTTTTATCATAGAGGGAGACCTGGCTGAGATCTCTGAGGACCATGTCGTCTACAACCCGAAGATAAGCCCTTTTAATACCGTAGGCATCATGATAGATGACAAGTCATACTCTGCAAAAGGCATACCGCTCTTTGATGAGTCAAAAGCCCTGCATAATACCAGTGCAAGAAAGCTTGAAGACATACTGGTCGATGATGCCGATGTACCGGAGGAGTTTTACCTCAAAGGCGATATGTCACGCTGGGAGTATATGAAAGGCTCTAAAAAAGAGGATCGCATCACCAAAGCCGGGTACACCTACTGCTACACAGAAGGTTCGATGGTCTTCCCCGATGCCCTGGACAACGCCTCACGTACTATCGTCACCGGTGAAGGCGGTTCGACACCCTCAAGGTTTAAACATGTAGTCAAGACAACCAAAGGGCTTAGACGCCTTACACCAGTAGAGCTCGAACGTCTAAACATGTTTCCTGATGACCACACAGCCTCTGCGAGCAGTACCCATGCCAAACGCGCTTTCTTCATGGGAAATGCACTCGTCATCGGTGTTGTCGAAGGATTGGGGAAAGCCCTTAGGGATGAGATAGACTCAGACGCCTAAGCAGTCTCTTCGATGACCTTTTTGAGCATGCTGACCTGTGCGTCAAGCTCTTTTTTTATCTGACACTCCCAGATGGTGAAGACCTGCCATCCGAGTGCTTCCAAACGCTCTCTTTTCAACTGGTCTCGCTCTACATTCCTGGTGAACTTGTTTGTCCAGAACGTCACATTTGATTTTGGCAAAGCAAGGTCACAGATGGGGCAGCGATGCCAGAAGCATCCATTGACAAAGATCGCGATCTTCCTTCCCGGAAAAGCGATATCCGGTCGCCCCGGTACTTTTTTCCAGTTTAACCGATAACCTCTCACTCCTGCAGACCAAAGCGCTTTTCGCAAACGGAGTTCAGGTTTGGTATCTTTGGCTTTATTGGCCTTCATGACCTTAGTGACATGTTTGGATGAGGCTTTCGGGGCAGCCCCAAGATAGACCGGCATCGATTCGCGCATTATTGGTTTGTCATCTTTAGCCATAATGGTGATTATAACCCTTTTTGCTGGGAAAGAGTGTGTTTAGATGGGGTATTTGTTGAGTCTTGAAGCTATTAGGGCTAAAGGAGGACGATTACTCTTTACCCTCTAACAGAGCAAGTGCTCCTTTATAGATCGGCTCGTCAATAAAACCGTACTCGGCATCGGTAAAACCGGTTATGCCCATCTCTCGATGCATCTCAAAAAGTTTGATGATGACACGAGCACGTTCAAGTTCGGCTACTTCATCCACAAAGACCTCGTGGACGAATTTGACCTGATCTGGCGAGATGCACCCTTTTGCAGTGTAGCCCATACTCTTCTCAAGCTCAAGCCATCGTCTAAGGCCATCAAAGTCCTTGTACTCCTGATAGACGAAAGAGACTGGTTTGACGCCAAGTGCTTTAGTCGTGATGAGGAAATGTGAGAGCATGTAGTGCATCATCGGATTATCCGGGGAGATCAGGGACTGCGGTAAGCGCATATTGGCAAAAAGATCGAGCACACCAAGATAAAAGGTCGTCACTCGATCCTCAACAGCCAAAGCAGAAAGATTTGTCCACGCCTCACCAGTCTCGATGGAGAGATGGAGTTCGCACTCTTCATCAAGAAGCGCCAGAACGGCTTTGACCTCTTTAGGTCCACGGATCTTTGGGACACGAATAGCATCAGGGTGAAACTGATTCAAGTAGGCAATCTCATCATAGCCACCTTCATCAAGAGCATTGACTCTGACGACTAACTTCTTATCACACTCTCGCAGTTCAGAGAGGAAGATCGCTGCCATCACCAAAGCAAAAGGCTTCTCTTCCTTACTCACACCATCTTCAAGGTTGATCATAATACACTCAGCATCAAGCGTGGGGATCTTTAGCAGATGCTTCAACTTATGGGCTGAAAGCATCAAGACACTACGATAGTCACGACTATGGTTCAGTAGTCTCGTACGTGGTCTAGCCAGAGCATCAAGTGCTGACAGGGAACGCTCAGCAACTGCTTTTTCAATAGCGTCTATCGTCTCTTGTCTCATTGGCTACTCTTTTTAGGGTGTAAGTAGTAGTAGAGTGCCTTATGCTCCATATCAGTCAGAAAATAGCGAGGCATACCACGCCGACGGACCGATAAAGCCTGTGAGAAGGTCTCAAAATCGATCTCATCGATCCGCGGTGCTGTAAAAGTCTGCGGACCCTTCTTATCTTCATAGTCTGCGATATCCTTGCCCTCTCCTGACTCACCGTGACAGAGGTGACACCCAATACCACGTGGGTTGTGAAAAAGCTGATTCGCATACTCCTCTTTAGTGATGAAAGACTCATCCGCATGGAGTGAGAGTAGTATGGCAAAAAAGAGTATAACCCTCATCCAAAAGCACCTTATAATAATATAGACGGTATATTATCAAAATTAAAATTAGGGCATCTCCTAAAAGCCCAAAAAATCACTATAGAGAACAGTAAAATATCTCATCTGTTCTCCAAAAGGTCGTTTCATACATGCAGATCCTTGATGGTAAAGCTCTCTCTAAAAAGATCGAAGAGCAGGTGACTGCTGATTCCAAAAAGCTAAAGCAAGAGACAGGGCGTGTTCCCGGATTGGCTGTGATCTTGGTTGGTAATGACCCTGCAAGTCAGGCTTATGTCGGAATGAAGAAAAAAGCGTGTGATCGCGCACACTTTTACTCTGTCACCCATGAGATGCCTGAGGATATCTCCCAAGATGCCATCGAGAAGACCATCGAGATGATGAACGACAACCCAAATATCGACGGTATCCTAATCCAGCTTCCCCTACCCTCGCAGATAGACACTACCAGACTACTTGAACTGGTCGCACCCAACAAAGACGTTGATGGTTTCCACCCCTACAATGTAGGACGCCTGACCACCGGTCTTGATGGTTTTGTGCCCTGTACACCCCTTGGTGTCATGCGACTGCTTGAAGAGTATGACATCGATGTACAAGGTAAGAACGCCGTAGTAGTCGGAGCATCCAACATCGTCGGCAAACCGATGGCCTCACTACTGCTAAACGCTAACGCTACGGTAGAGGTCACCCATATCTACACAGACGATCTTAAAAAGCACACCTTAAATGCTGACATCGTACTTGTCGGTGCAGGTGTCATCGACCTCATTACGAAAGATATGGTCAAAAAAGGTGCAGTCATCATCGATATCGGGATCAACCGAGCCTCGAACGGTAAACTTGTCGGCGACGTTGATTTTGAGAACGTCGCACCAAAAAGCTCTTACATCACACCGGTCCCCGGTGGTGTCGGACCCATGACCATCGCTATGCTGCTAAGTAACACACTAAAAGCTGCACAATCTCATGCATGATGAGCCACACAGGAGTTCTCATACTACTCCGACAGGCATGTCGGTACAGTCCATAGCATTAAACATCACACACTGATCGGGTCCTTCCCGACGATCACACAAGAAAGATAACAAATGAAAGAAAGATCTATCAATATCGCCAAACAGGCCTACCGATTCTCCAACTCCTGGACTGGTACGATCGTCATCGTCTTGTTTGTCATCTTCTTTGTAGCACAGGCCTTTCGCATCCCCAGCGGTTCGATGAAAGACTCACTGCTTATTGGCGACCACCTCTTTGCCAAGAAGTTCGCTTATGGTATCTCCACACCGCATCTCCCATTTCTTGAGATCCCACTGGTACCCGGAACAGATGGACATATCATCGATGGTGATGAGCCAGAGCGTGGCGATATCGTCATATTTCGCTACCCGAACAATACCAAGTTACACTATGTCAAACGCTGTGTAGCCGTCGGCGACGATGAACTGTTTGTCATGGATAAGGACCTTTACTTGCATCCGCATGAGGGCAACGACTACATCGAAGCCAATTATGCAAAAGAGGACATCAGCGCCTTCGCCGGAAAACTATGGGTAAAAAACCCTTATAGCAAAGTACATCCCGGTATCCATCATGATGAGAAGATCACCGATAATGGCCGCTATCCACAGCCTATCTTCAACTTTCCGATGGTGCGTGTTCCCAAAGATGAGTTCTTTATGATGGGTGATAACCGCGACCACTCCAACGACAGCCGCTTCTGGGGACCAGTCCCTTATGGACTTGTCGAGGGGACCCCATGGTTCATCTACTTCAGTATGGATGATGATTATGTCATCCGCTGGGACCGAATGGGTAAGACACCTAGTGACCTTGAACAAAAGCCTCATCTAGACCTCGCGGTCGAAGAACGTATCAGAATAGATAAAGATGACCATGGACTCTATTGATCTACTGAAGATCGCAGGGGCCGCGTTAGCACTTATTGTCGCTATCGTCGGACATGAGATCATGCATGGTTGGGTCGCTTACAAATATGGTGACCGTACGGCCAAAGATGCCGGACGACTATCGGTGAATCCTCTGGTCCACGTCGACCTTTTCGGGACCATACTCGTACCGCTGATGACCTACTTCATCCCCGTCTTGCTTGGAGCGGAAAGTGGTTTTCTCTTTGGTTGGGCTAAACCAGTCCCTATCAACATGCAGACAGTCATAGAACGCGGCGGATACAGTGCTGCCATGCAGGTGAGTCTGGCCGGCATAGTCTACAACTTTGTCCTTGCCGCTGTTGCCGCATCACTGCTGGTCACACTGCCTGAACCTACGGAAGCGACCGGCCTACTGGCGATCTTCTTTTACATCTTTGTCATCAAGCTTCTATTGGTGAATGTCGTACTCGCCGTCTTCAACCTGCTGCCTATTCCGCAGTTTGATGGGGCGCACTTCATCATGTACCTTAGTATGCAGTTGAGACAAAATGCCATCGCTGAGTTCTTTTACAAACTGGAACAACGCGGCTATGGTATGATTATAGTCATCATCATCCTGGTCACACCGATAAAAGACTATGTACTTATCATGCCGGTACAAGCGATCTTAAAACTACTACTATCTTAAGGAGATTGAATGCGATTTTACATAGGTACTGACCACGCGGGAATAGACCTCAAAGATGCCACCGTTGCAATGCTGCGTAGCAAAGGCCATGAGGTCGAAGACCTCGGTCCCTATAACAAAGACCGTGTCGATTACCCTGACTATGCTGTCAAGGTGTGTGAGAGTGTCCTCAAAAATGCAGGTACACAAGGTATCTTGATCTGCGGTTCAGGCATCGGTATGAGTATGTCAGCAAACCGTTTCCACGGTATTCGTGCTGCCCTCTGTCATGATGCCTATACGGCCCAGATGGCCAGAAACCATAATGACGCCAATATCCTTTGCTTCGGCGAACGTGTCGTTGGACAGGGCGTTGCCGAATCGATCGTCGACAGCTGGATAGCCAGCAGCTTCGAAGGTGGACGTCACTGCGGTCGTGTCGATAAGATCGAAGCTATCGAGGGGTAAAAGATGTTTCTTGAATGGTCACTACTCACTATCGTCTCGATGATCGCCATCTTTCTCTTTGTAAAGATGTATTACTTTAAAAGCGTCACCTTTAAAGAGCACAAGAGTAACGAACTGATGAAACTGACACTTCAAGAAGCTGAGGTACTCATACGCAAGTACCAGATCCAACTCCAACGGGCACTCGGAAACATCGATATCCTCAGCGAGGAACTTAACAAGCTGCGTTCAGAGATGAAGACATTGAAAAGCCGTGGCTCTCAGCATCGCTTTGAGACCGAAAAACTAAATAACAAGATAAAAGAACTCGAAGGGCGCATCGACGCCCTCTTATAAGGCATGAGCATCATGACATTGACACCAGAAGAGAGTGAAATACTCAACAACGCTATTCGCGACATCCCTGACTTTCCCAAACCGGGCATCGTCTTTAAAGATATCTCGACGCTGCTTAACGACGCTGAGGCCTACGGACTACTGATGGAGCATCTTCATAAGCGTTATAAAGCATACAAGCTTGATTTCGTAGCCGGGATCGACGCTCGTGGTTTTATCTTCGGAGCCGCACTTGCACAGATGCTTGGCATCGGTTTCGTCCCGATCCGTAAAAAAGGTAAACTTCCTTATACGACGGTCGCAGAAAAGTATGCCCTGGAATACGGCTTTGATGAAGTCGAGATCCATATCGATGCTTTTCGCGGGATCGACAAAGCAAAAGTACTGCTTATCGATGATCTCGTCGCTACCGGTGGAACAGCCTTCGCCGCGGCGAACCTCATAGACAAATCCGGTGGCGACTGTGTCGAGGCCTGTTTTATCCTTGGACTTGACTTTCTTGATGGCCAGAAAAAGCTTAAAGATGTCACTGAAGTCTATACTGTCATAAGAGTCGATTGATGTATATTCCTGAAGCCTCAAAGTTCGACCCTGACACAAACGGCCATTTCGACATCTTCGGTGGACGTTTTGTCCCGGAGACACTTATGCCTGCCCTACTCGAGCTCGACGAAGCCTATGAGAAGATCCGTTTCGATGAGACGTTCTGGAACGATGTCCACTACTACCTTAAAGACTATGTCGGACGTCCTTCTCCGCTCTACTACGCTGCAAACATCTCAGATGAGCTTGGTGCTAAGATCTACCTCAAACGCGAAGATCTAAACCATACAGGAGCCCATAAAGTCAACAATGTCATAGCACAGGGTCTGATCGCACAGCGTCTCGGAAAGAAGAAGGTCATCGCCGAGACTGGAGCCGGACAACACGGTGTAGCCACTGCTACTATCGCTGCTCTACTCGGCTTGGAATGTGAGATCTTCATGGGAGCCAAAGATGTCGCTCGACAGGAACTCAATGTCTTTCGTATGAAGCTACTCGGGGCCAAAGTGCATTCGGTCGAGAGTGGAAGTAAGACCTTAAAAGATGCCATGAACGAGGCCATTCGCCACTGGGTCACCAATGCACGAGACACCTACTATATCATCGGTACCGTCGCAGGTCCACACCCCTACCCGATGATGGTACGTGACTTTCAGGCAATAATCGGCTGGGAAGCGCGCCAGCAGATATTGGAAAAAGAGGATAGGCTGCCAGATCAGGTCATCGCCTGTATTGGCGGGGGTTCTAATGCCATCGGGATGTTCCAGCACTTTCTCGAAGATAGTACGGTCAAGTGCATCGGGATAGAGGCCGGAGGACTTGGACTCCATACCGACAAACATGGTGCATCTCTGGAAAAAGGGCGTCCAGGCGTCCTGCATGGACAGATGAGCTACCTTCTCCAAGATGATGATGGACAGATCCTTGAGGCACACTCTATCTCAGCAGGGTTGGACTACCCCGGAATCGGACCCGAACACGCTTTTCATAAAGATAACGGTACCGTCAGTTATGACACCATCACTGATGATCAAGCACTTGACGCTTTTGTATGGCTCTCTCAAAAAGAGGGTATCATACCGGCATTCGAGAGTTCGCATGCCGTCGCTTATCTAAAACAGATAAAAGACATCAAAGGTAAACTGATCATCGTCAACCTCTCTGGACGTGGCGACAAAGATATGATCCAAGCTAAAGACATCCTTCACTTCGACTAAGACAGCCCTACCATAGAAGACCATATGAAAAAGTATGGTCTAGGATAAAGGACAATTCGATTATGATGTTGGTTGTCAATATTAATAAAAATCATCGGAGCGATACCCATGCATGTCAAACTACAAGACAAACCATTATCTGGCATAGATGCTGAACTGACCATCACCTTCCTGACTAAAGATGCTCTGGAGGGGCATGCTCACAGTGAGACCCTTAGACGAGCCGGTTTCAAGGGCGATCAAGACCAGCTCTGCACCCTGCATGAGCACGGCCTGCTTGTATGCGGGATCGAAAAATACGGTAGTGACTATCTTCGTAGCGCTGCTGCGACTGTCGCAAAAGCACTTCATGCTTTTGAGTACAAAAGTGCAAAGACCATGCAGTATTTTCTGAAAAACGCTGAGCCGATGATCGAAGGCTTTATGCTGGGTTCTTACCGTTTTGACACCTACCGCTCAGAGCCTAAGAAGAGCTCCTTTGAGACACTCTATCTCTCCTCTGAGAACTTTGATGATGAGACTATAGCGATAGCTGATCTCGAAAACGCTGTGAATGCTGCGACGATAATAGCTACTGCGACAAACTTCACCCGCGACCTTGTCAATACCACACCACAGGACATGACACCACAGGGACTTGGTATTGTGGCAAAAGACTTGGCCTATACAAATACCCTTGAGTGCGTCATCCTGGATGAACATGCTCTTGAAGAAGAGCGTATGAATGCGATGCTGAGTGTTGGTAGAGCCTCCGTCCATAAGCCTCGCCTCATCCATCTCACCTACAAGCCAGCGCAGCCAAAAGCCGTTGTCTCACTGGTCGGAAAAGGGGTCACGTATGATAGCGGTGGACTTAGCCTTAAACCCGCGACATCGATGGTCACCATGAAGATGGACAAAGCAGGTGCCTGTGCTGTACTTGGTATGATAAAAGCTGTCAGTGAGCTAAAACTGCCTATAGAAGTCCACGGATTTATCGGTGCAGTAGAGAACATGGTCGATGGCAACGCCTATAAACCTGATGATGTCCTCACTGCCAGAAATGGCAAGACCATCGAAGTGCGTAACACAGACGCCGAAGGCCGTCTCGTCCTTGCCGATGTACTGTGTTATGCCCAGGACATGGTCAAGGCAGACCATCTCTTTGACTTTGCGACACTGACCGGTGCCAGCATGGTCGCACTCGGGCCCTTTACGACTGGGATGATGGGAAACAGTAACCATCTCAAACACAAGTTCCAAAAAGGGAGTGCAAGAAGCGGTGAGCTCATAGGGTCCCTGCCATTCAATGACCACCTCAGAAAGTTCATAAAAAGTGAGGTCGCCGATATCAGTAATATCGGTTCACGACCTTACGGTGGAGCCATAACCGCAGGACTATTCCTGGATAACTTCATCACAGAACCGATGAAGAACAAATGGCTGCACTTTGATATAGCAGGTCCAGCCTATACAGAGACTCCTTGGGACTGTAATCCTCATGGTGGTACCGGTGCCGGTGTCCGTATGGGTGTCAGATATATCCAGTCATTATCAGAGTAATATGACGATCACTCCCATCAAGGGAGTAAAATCACATCAAAGAATAGCACGAGCCCTCATCTAGAGGGATCGTCATCACTTCACTCCTCTCAGACCACATGTAAAAACAGCTACAGAGCACCAAAATAAAAATACTTTCATACAAACGACTAAGATCTTTGTGATATCAGTCGATATGATCGTAGAGTACTTCTAAAGATACTGGATACTATCAGTATCTTTGAAGATGCTCTTATTTATAAGGAGTCTGATGTGTTAACCGATAAAGAGATTAGAGAGGGGTTTCACCACTACTTTGAGATCACAGTAGCCAATACTTCCCAACTGCTTGATGAGGTCTTTGGTATACGTTACCAAGTCTACAGTGAAGAGATGGGTTTTGAGCCTGAGAACAGTGAGCACATCGAGCATGACGACTATGATGATAATGCGATCCATATATTGATAAAGTACCTACCGACCTCTAGTTATATCGGGACGATCCGTATGATACTCAATGATAGTGAGCATAGTGATTTTGTCTTTCCAATGGAAGAGCACTGTCCTACTATGGACCCATCACTATTTGATATTGAAAAAGTGACCCGCAAACAGATAGGAGAGATCTCACGTGTAGCCGTGGTCCAGGACTTTCGTCGCCGTAAAGAAGATGCCATCGGTCTCGCCGGTGCCGTCATCCTTGAAGATGATGAACGCTATCATCGCACCCTCTCTTATGTCCCACTCAGCCTCTATTTTGCTTCCTATGTCATCGCAGAGTGGCAACACCTACAGTACACCATAGCTATCTCTGAACCAAAATTGATGCGTCATATCGGTTTCACCGGTATCAAAGCGAGCCAGTTCGGTGCTACTTTTGAATTTAAAGGAGAGCGAGCACCCTACTACTTCTCAAAAGAGAACATAGATATCAACCCAAGGTTCAAACCTTTATATGACGTCGTACAAAACAGCCTGCAAGAGAGTTATCAAAGCTATATGCATGGAGCAGCGTCATGAGATTCGAGTATAAGAAAGCATTCTCACGAAACATAGGATGGGTCACCGACGAAGAGTCACAGGTCCTACGAAGTAAAAAGATCGCCATCGCCGGACTCGGGGGTGTAGGTGGGGCCTATCTCATAACCCTGGTACGTTTGGGAGTCAGTCGCTTTCATATCGCCGATATGGATGATTTCGATCTGGTCAACTTCAACCGTCAGATAGGGGCTTCCATGTCTACCATCGGAAAGAGTAAATCCGGGACACTTAAAGAACTAGCACTCGACATCAACCCCGAACTTGAGATCAAAGTCTTCGATAAGGGTGTAAACAGTGATAACGTCGAAGCGTTCTTTGAAGGGGCAGATCTCTATATCGACAGCCTTGACTTCTTCGTACTTCCCATACGCAGGATGGTCTTTGCTTACTGTCATGAGCACAAGATACCTGCCATCGGAGCGGCACCACTTGGGATGGGCACTGCGATGCTTAATTTTCTACCGGGAGGGATGAGTTTTGAGGAGTACTTTAGATTTGAGGGACAGAGTGAACAGGAGCAGTACATCCGTTTTCTAGTCGGTATGTCGCCGAAGATGCTACAGACAGAGTATCTTGTAGAGCCTAAAGGGGTGGATTTCGAGAACCATAAAGTCCCCTCTACTCCAATGACTATAGACATCAGTGCCGGCGTCATAGCTACACAGGCACTAAAAATACTTCTTGGTCGCGGTCATGTACTCAGCGCACCATGGAGTATGCAGTTTGACGCTTATAGAAACAAGATGGTCAAGATATGGCGTCCCTTTGGCAACAATCACCCGCTTCAGCAATTCAAGCTGATGATGGCAAGACGTCTGTTAAAAGACCTTCAATTAAAGACTCAGGAGTTCTGATCTATCACTAAGACACAGGGTCTTCAGGAATATCAAACTTTGGTCGACCAAGATAGTATCCCTGAATAGAGTGTATATCAAGATGCTGTACCTTATCAAACTCCTCTTTGGTCTCGACCTGTTCAGCTATGGTCGTGACTCCGATCTCTTTTGAGAAATTGACGATCGTCTTCACAATTATCTGCGCGTTCTTGTTACTATCGATATCTCTAATAAGTGATCCATCGATCTTAAGGATATCGATGCCGAGATGTAGCAGGTATTTGAAATTGGCATAACCACTTCCAAAATCATCAAGTGCTATCTTGCAACCAAATGACCTTAACGTCATGATATGCTTCTGTATCTGATCGAAATCAATGATCTCCTCATGCTCCAAGATCTCAAATGTGATGCGACTGGCAAGTGTTGGATACGGTTTTAACAACGAGGTGATGATCTGCATGATCTCCTCATTAAAGAGGTCTTGAAGATCGATGTTGACACTAAGTTCTATATCATCATGCTGCCTCAGTTTGATCAAGACATTATCGAGGATAAAATGCGTCAATTTGTTATAGACAGAGGTATGTGCGATCGCCGGTAGGAAATCATCAGGAAATATCAAGATACCATGTTCATCGATCATACGTATCAGGACCTCATATTTTTTGAGGCTACTGTCGACGACATTAAAGATCGGTTGAAAAGCCAGTCTGATCCGTTTCTCTTCAAGTGCAGCATGGACATCACTGAGACGTTTTGAACGGTTACTCTGCTCAGACTCGTCCTCTTCATGAATACGGATACAGTTACGTCCACTTGTCTTGGCGATATAGAGTTGCTCATCAGCGATCTTGATCGCCTCATCGATGTTCTTAGCCAGTTCTGGATAAGGATTGATACCTATTGAGATACTCATAGGGATATGATGATGATGAGAGATGATATGAGTCGCACTGACGATCTCTTTGATACGCAAAGCAGTCTTTTTCAAGATCAATGAGGCATCGCGTCTTAAAAGGATCAAAAACTCCTCACCACCATAGCGGACAAAGACATCTTTTGAGCGGATATTGGTCTTGATCCGGTCAACGGTCTGGATGATGACATCATCACCCACATCATGCCCATAGGTATCGTTCACGCTTTTAAAGTAGTCCATATCCAGGATCAGAAGATGATATTGTTTAATATCAGATGTCTTAAAGAACTCTATCAAGTATTGGCGATTGAAGATCTGTGTCAAAGGATCGATATAACTCCGTTTTTGACTCTGTAGATAGAGGACAAACTGAATATAAGCAGAGATCAATAAGATCACCATAAAGACCGAAGCATAGAAATAGATATCTTTTAGAGGCGAGACTATCTCTTTGATCTTAGCATACTCACGATACGAGAAATCTGCACCGACATAGGCGACGACCTTGTCGTCGACGATGACTGGTACGACAGCACTGATCCATAAAGACTGCAGGTCCAGCTGCTGACGTACCTGTGTCTTTTTGCTACTCCTTGCTTCACTCCAGGCATCGGTATTAGGATCGAACTTCTGATCGAACTCAGCAGCTTCATCACTCTCTTTTGTCGTATCAAGCAAGTAACGATAACGATCTTTCTCATCAAGATAAAGCATATAAAGATAGGTAAGGTCTTTTGTCCGGATCAATGACATCTCACCCTCATATTGGCTACGAAGACTTTCAGAAGTCCGTAGTCTATGGACGAAGTCCTCACCTTCACGCTCTATTGCCGAGTCCACAAGGTTTTTTATGAGGTACTCTTTCTCACTTATGACCTGCTCATAGAGTACATCAAAGACCTGCTTAGTCGTAAGCGTATATTTATAGTACAAGATAAACATGAACAGTGTCATCAGAGGCAAAAACAGAAACAGTAGGACCGAGTTTTTCCTCGCAAGTAGTGTTGAGACTATCATTCTTCAATATACCTCTCATACTCATCACTAAGGGTGATACCATGCCTGTCCAGGCGCTCTTTATAGAAGACTATGTTAGGACGTCCCTTGCTCCAGAAAAAAGCACCTACTATCTGTGGTGAAGATCTGAGCAGTCTGTAATTGTTGGCAAAGAGAGTCTTCTCATGACACTCTATTGGAAGTGACTGCATGGTCGTCGTAATGATCACATCAGCTTCCATACAGCTCTTTACAGGGTTTGCGAGGGGATACTCGAGAAAAGCTTTTATCTCCCCGTGGAGGTAGATCTTCGGTTCACTCACACCAGAAAGAGCCTTAGAGATCCTTGCATAGATAGTCGATGCAAGTTTGGCATCAGATGCAAACAGTGTAGTCAATAAGAGTAGGACAAGCGCCACTTTTTTCAAAACAGGTATTCCATCCCCAGCCAAAACCTGCGCTCGATTATCGGGACTTCGATGTAACCAGTCTCACCATTCAAAGGATCGAACTGAGAGGTGTATTGCCACTTAGGCCCACTATCAAAGATGTTTTCGCCTTTTATATTAAATGAGAGATCTCGTATAGGGAAGTAACGTACCCCCAGACTATAATCGATGCCTGACTGCGAGGAGCTTCCATTCTCTTTCCAGAAGAACTCATTGAAAAGATCGACCTTCTCATAACTGTTTAGCATACGCATGACTACACTTTTATAGTCTACATGTTCCGAATCATCTACTGGTGAGCTCGACCGGCTATATGCAGCCTGGAACTCGAACTTATCGTTCTCTCTAAAATGATGCGTGAACTCATACGCACTACTAAAGGTGTAGACATCGATATCACTGCTTAACATAGTGAAGGTAGTGTCGGAAAGATACGGCATGTTCTCTCTTTGACCATAACCCAGTACGATACGATTGTTACTTCGAGCGACCTTGTAATCAAACTCCTGAAAGACCTGGGTATAGGTCTCAGACTTAAGATCGATATTCCCGTACTGTGGATTGACCGTCATATAAGGCTCTGGAGCGAACTGCTGTCTCGTAAGAAAGGTCTTGGAGGTCCACGCTTCACCTGTGATGATGTAACCTGCTCGAAGTTGGACAAGGTCAGGCTCTTCAACCGGCACTTTTGAGTCCATCTTATAGATCTGGTTCGTGATCGAAAGGGTCAACATCTGGTTCTCTCTAAGCGAGATCATATCTTGAAGAAAAAAGGAGTAGATGTCTTGTTCATCATAAGCCTGTTCGACCTCCATCGTCACGCCGTTGAAGGTAGCATGGCCAAGATCGAACCATTTTCTTCGAAACTGTACCCCTGCGATCATCTCACTATGCTCAAACTTCCAGGCTTTTTTAAGTGAGGCGGTCAGACTCTCATCGAAGAGCTTTTGTTCATATGAAGTAGCGAAGATCGGTTTTGGCGGTACGATGATAGGTGTGGTAAACTCTGCTTTTTGCTCCAGAGAACCTTTAAAATAGGAGAGATCAAAGATCAATGTCTTATCAAGGAACGCAGAGTGCAACGACATGTCTATAGCTCTGATCTCCTGTGAAGAACTCTCTGGCGGAGTACCTATAAGCGAGGTCAAAAAAGCATCACCATCTTGCTCATACCCATGCAGTTCAAAACGATGGTCCTCCGTAGCAAGACTTCCATAAAAACGGTTAGTCACGCTACTGCGACCAATATCATTACCATCCTCAGAGATACTCTTACGCGCATTGTCGTAACGTCCAAGATAAGCAAAGTAGGAGAAGTCCTCGAAAGCCTCACTGTAGTAAGCGTTCTGCGTGTTAGCACCCTGACTGCCCACATTCAATTTAAGACGGCCTCCAGAATCATGTCTGGCATCTTTGGTATATAAACGGATGACCATCGTAGCCGGTTCCACTCCGAAGTCCATCTGAGGAAATCCCTCATAGATCTCTACATGATCGATAAAATCCAGCTCAATATCTCCAAAATAGGCGAATCCGCTTCCTAACGTCGAGGACAACATCTCATGATCGTTCATATAGACACGCATACTGCTGCTAAAAAAGGTGACCGGGTCCTGATTCAGGCTGTCGGGTTGCCCCATCCTGTTCTCTGCATAGTAGAAAAAACGGACCGTCTTCAGAAGGTCTTTAAGTGTCTGTGCCTGCATGCGCTCTATATCATCACGTGTATATAAGATGAGATTTCCGGCACTCTCATCTTTTGTCTTTTGTGAAAGGTCTGATGCCTTTTCATACTCGTTCAACAGGTCACTGATGGGCGCAGCGCTTAAGAGTGAGCTTATAAGAGACAAACTTAATAATCTACGTATCATTGTCTCCTCCTCCAAAAGATCTATTATATCATCTAAATGCTATTTTAAATTATTTTTTGTGGTTTTTTTTCTTAAATGTACTGCTGCTGAAATAGATAGCAGGATACGACCTATGACATATGCACCAAAAATATTCTGTTGGCTTTCCAGAGATGGTGATATACAGGGTATTCAGAGGTATCGTGGAGTATAATCGCGCTTATTATCTACCGTACACCACACAAATGGGTACTATCAATCTATATCGGAGAAATCATGGGACTAGCCATCGGACTTGTCGGCCTTCCAAATGTCGGGAAATCAACTACTTTCAATGCCCTTACCAAAGCACAAAACGCTGAAGCGGCAAACTACCCTTTCTGTACTATCGAACCAAACAAGGCTATTGTCCCAGTCCCGGACAAACGCCTGGATGAACTTGCCAAGATAGTAAGTCCTGAACGTATTCAGCACTCGACACTCGACTTTGTCGATATCGCCGGCCTGGTCAAAGGAGCAAGCAAAGGGGAAGGCCTTGGAAACAAGTTCCTCTCCAATATTCGTGAGACAGAAGTGATCTTGCAGATCGTCCGCTGTTTCGAAGATGAGAACATCGTACATACAGAAGGTGGCATAGACCCTCTACGTGACGTCGAGATCATTGAGACAGAACTTATTCTTGCAGACGTCGAGGTCCTCGGTAATCGGATAGAACGCCTGAAAAAACAGGCAAAAGCAGATAAAAAAGCAAAAACATTGATGGAGTTCGCCGACGTAGTCATGGAATACCTTGCCGATGGTAATCTGGCACGTAATTTCCCAGATAGAGAAAGCGACCTTTTTAAAGAGTTAGACCGTGATCTGCGTCTCTTGACTTCAAAAGAGATGATGTATGGAGCTAACGTAGATGAGGATGGACTGCTCGAGGACAATGAGCATGTACAGGCACTTACCCAGCATGCCCATGACAACGGCTGCGAAGTCATCAAACTTTGTGCCAAAATAGAGGAAGAGCTTATCGGGCTTGATGAGGAAGAAGGCGAAGAGTTCCTGCAAGAACTTGGTGTCGCAGAATCAGGTCTGGCACAGATCATCCATAAAGGCTTTGATAAACTCGGCTTGATGAGCTATTTCACAGCCGGTGTCAAAGAGGTACGTGCCTGGACGATCAGAAAGGAGACAACAGCTCCAAAAGCTGCTGCTGTCATCCATAATGACTTTGAAAAAGGCTTCATCCGTGCCGAGGTGATAGCGTATGATGACTTTATAGCCAACAACGGCGAACAGGGAGCCAAAGAAGCTGGAAAGATGCGTCTGGAAGGCAAAGAGTATATCGTCCAAGATGGCGATGTCATGCACTTTCGCTTTAACGTGTGACCGTTGATCCGTGTATCCCCCTCCCAGAATATACGGCATCTCTATTTGAATGATCACGTTCAATGCCAGAAGTAATATCACTGACGTACTCAGCTAACAGCGATCTACATAAAACGTATATTAACATATTTAAATATATTATAATTTAAGTAAACTGCGGATATAATTTGCCAATGTCTCGAAAATATCTGATACTTCTGCTATTATCACTACTACTCTCGCCCAATGCTATCGGCAGATCAGATATCACACCAGTATATGACTGGACCGACCCCATCGATACGACAGACCTGTACACTCTTAAAGAGGATGTCTTTGAACGACTTCAGATAGAGACGACTTCCAATGACCAGCTAGCAGTAACACCCTCGACAGAGCTCTCAAAAGCTGATACCAGCACAGTCCCAGAGATCGCCAAAGACAACTCCCCATGGCTTGAGAGACTGACCCTCTTTTTGATACTTGCCATCATGATCTTGTTTTTCCTGCTCTTCATGACAAGGCGTTATGTCATACGTCTACGTAAAAGTGTCACAGCACAGACACAGAAACTTGGAGAACTAAACGAGACACTTGAACAGAACGTACGCGATCGTACGCACTCGTTGAACGACTTAAGTGAACGTTATGAGTTTGCCATCGAGGGTACCCAAGACGGTCTGTGGGATTGGGACCTTATCACCAACAGTGTCTACTTCTCACCACAATGGAAAGCGATGCTTGGTTATAAAGATGATGAACTGGAGAACAACTACTGGGTCTGGGAAAACCGTATCCACCCTGAAGACCAGGAGAAAGCACTTGCTGATATGCAGTACTGCGTCAGCGGTCAGAAATCAAAGATCGCAAATACCCATAGACTCAGACATAAGAATGGGGAGTGGATCTGGATACTCAATCGTGCGCATGTCTTTTATGATGATCAAGACAGGCCTATTCGTATGGCAGGTTTTCATAGCGATATAACCAACTTCCGGAAAGCACAGGATGAGATCAAGTTCAAAGAGCAGATAATCTTCCAACAATCCAAGATGGCCGCAATGGGAGAGATGATCGAGAACATCTCTCATCAATGGAGACAGCCGCTTAATATCATCGGCTTAAGTACTACCCAGCTGGAGACAGCAAAGATGTTTGGCAAAGTCGATGATGCTGCATTTGACAAAGATATCAATGTGATACAAGAGCAGATAGCCTATATGTCTCAGACTATCAATGACTTTAGAAAATTCTTCAAATATGAGCGAAAAAAAGAGCGTTTTGACGTCTCTGGAGCACTTTCTGAGACACTCAACCTGATAGATGCAAAGATCAAAAACAGACATATAACAGTCATACAGGACCTACTGAGTATCCACACAGATGGATACAGAAGCGAGTTTATCCAGGCTATCATAAACATCATCAACAATGCGATCTATCAACTTGAGAAGTCCAAAGCACAAGAGAAAAAACTGCTTATCATCAAGACTTCTCTCCAAAAAGAGCATATGACTATCACGATCGCGGACAGCGGAGGCGGTATACCCGCTGATGCTATAGACAAACTCTTTGTCCCCTACTTCACGACTAAAGAGGAGAATGGAGGCACGGGTATTGGTCTCTACCTTACCCATGAGATCATCGTCAATCACTTCTCCGGAACGATCAAAGCTGAAAATGTCGACTACGAACATGATGACATGCCACAACATGGTGCCTGTTTCACTATCACACTTCCACACGCCGACCCCCGTTAGTCTAACATCTGAACACACCCAAGTCTTAGGCTCACAAAAGATCACTATATGTTATAATCGGTTCCTAGTGGCAAGATCTATATAAATAATAGGGGATGATGATGAGACTCAAGTATGTTGGACCAAAGGTCAATATCTCAAGATACGGTATGGATTTCGACAATAACAAAGAGGACAAGTTTGTCTATCTCAATATAGCACTTCAACTTCTCAAAGCACTCGATCATAAGTATATCTCCGACAAAGTCCACATCTTCGATACCGACTCTACACATCTTGATCCTCAAGAGGTCGATCGGATGGTGAGACACTACCTTGATGATATCGATTCGATCGCCAGTGAGGCAGAAGAAGATGTACAGCACTATCTCGGTTATGAGATAAAACGTGCTAAAAAGAACAGGAGTCTAAATGATGATGAGAGGCACGCTCTTATCAACAACCTGAACATGATGCGTAGTTATATGGTCCAGCGTGCTATCAACAAGACTGTCTATTATGCCGTCATCAACAGACTTGCGGATATTCTCAAGGGAGACCATATCGACTATGTCATCGCACCGATGTTTCAGAAATTTGCCCATGTGTTCCACTCCATCCAGGGAGTCTTACAAAAGCGCAAAGAGCCCATAGACTCAAATATAGAGATCTATGAGGAGGATGGAAGACTACTGACTAAACTCGATATCCATAAACGATGACACTCTGCCAATACAGCTACGGATCCTCAGCTCTTTAGCCTTGCGATCGTCTGTGCGAAACGTACGTTCTCCTCTTTGGAGACATTTAGTCTAAGCATCCCTGGTTCAGCCAATATGAGGATGGTCGAACCCATCTCGAAACAGCCAAAATCATCCCCTTTTTTCAGAAAAAGATCATCATACTCATAACTGACTGCTTCTCTGGCATCCCCGTTTGTCTTGATAGCTGGCTCAAAAGAGAGCTGCATCTTTCCGACATTCAATGCACCCACAAGGACCATGTAAAAACGCTGCTGCTGACTTGTCTCACACTCGACGACCACTCGCTCGTTCTCGATAAAGAGATCGACCTTGTTCTTTAGTGTAGGGATATTCACCGGATAGAGCTTACCTGGTATATGCACAGCCTTCAACACTTTTAGGTCTGTTGGGATGTGATAACGGTGGTAATCCTTCGGAGAGAGATATAGGTTGATGAAACTCCCATCTTCTATCCGCTTTTTCTGCTCATCATCGATATAGTCACCAAGTAAGGCATCCACACTGTAAGCCATACCTTTGATCTGAAGTGCCTGATCTTTCTCAATATCACCACACTCCGTGATATACGAATCACATGGAGAGATGAACGCATCCTCCTCCATCGAGAACTCCCTTGGCTCATTAAGATGACGAGTAAAGAGTGCGTTCAATGTCTTATAACTCGATGGTTCCTGAAACTCATGCATATCCAGACCCATCAACTTGACATAAGCCTTGTTGATGATCTTTTGAGACCGTTCGCTGTGCTCCTTTGAAGCAAACTTGCCGAACTGTTGCGAGACAGCACTTGTCATATGTCTTTTCATCTTAGTATCCTTCTTCACTGTTTTGTATAGGGCGTTTGGCGATCTCTTCGATCAAGACAGTCGCATAGGAGCCTTTTGGTAAAGTAAAATGAAGCTCATACCAGGCATCGTCCTCTTTATACTCACCTTCGACATCCTGAGGAAAGATCCAGGCATAACGTCGGGCACCGTCGATGGCGATATCATCATCATAATCTTTCTCTATCTCTTCTGCCAATCCAGTCGCACGCTGAGCCCGTTGACCGCAAAGCAAGCCTGATGGTGAGACCTCACCTGCCGAAAACCTCTCCAAGTCTCTACTATCACCTTCAAAATGGAAAAGCCGACCATGCGGATAGTGCATGATCACATCACCCTCAAATAGTTTAAAAGGGTGTGTCTGCGCCTGCATGGTACGTATGGCCTCTTCAGGTAGATTGAGCAGCTCAGTCAACTCAACTGCAGAAAAGTTACTGAAGAGTGTGTTCATCTCGATCCGCCTGCTAAGCCAGAGGTTGAACAGGTGACTCTGATAAGCATTGACATAGAGACGCTTCATCTTGACATTACGCTCTTTTCGCTCACCCCGTAAGATCTCTCCACCCTTCTTGTAGTTCTCACCATCTGCCCCAAAACGCTGGTAGCCAAAGTAGTTCGGCATCCCATTTTTCGCGATCTCTGCAAGTGCTTTATCTATCTTCTGCGCGGCAACAGGTGTCACCTTTTTCAAACGAATAAAAAAACGATTGCCCTTTAGGTGTCCCATCCGGATCTTGTTACCATGGTAGTCTCGGGAGAGTATCTTCACCCCATCATGAGAAAATGACTCTAATTTTGGTTCGTATTTCTTTAAGAGCGAGATATACTGTTTAGTCATCGCGTTCTTGTCTTTGAGTCCTGCATAACCGATCTCTCTCGCTTTGATACCTAGATGATTCGCTATACGGTCGATCATCTCCCATGTGGAAAGGTTTTTCTTGCGTACATGCAGTACCATATGCTCGCCTTCACCACTAAACGGGTAAAGCGGGGTCTCCTCAACGACAAAATCGCGTATACTCTGCTTGAAATAAAACGGTATCTTCGAATGTGAAAGTGAATAAAAACGGTCCATACTTCTCTCTTTTTTTTTAAAAATGGTGGGCTTTACAGCGGTTTTGAGACTTTCCTCTGACCGCACGGCCAATTATCTGTAATGGTGTACGGTTCTTCTGAGCAAGTCTGATGATCCGCTTTCGCTGTCTGGGTGAGAAGCCGACCAGCATCTCATACTCTTCACCACTGCAGCCTACTGTCTTAGGGACATCATGAAAAAGATGAAAGCCCAATCTGTTAAGCCGACTGAGCTTCTCCAGGTCACTGAAAAGCCCATCCGATATATCCATACCACAACGCAATGACTGTGTAGCATCTCTGATAAAACCAGTGCGAAGCGAGAAGTCGACAAACTTCGCACCCTTATGTACCTTAGCCCCGCTTAGCAAATAGCGCAACTCTCTGCGGGCGCGTCCAAGCTTACCGGTATGTGCCATAAGGTCTCCGCTCTTAAGACCCTTTCGCCACAAAGGTCTATCACTCTCAGAGATGATGGTGACCGTGATGTCAAGCTTCTTGTTACTGATGGTATCACCACCAATGATCTGCAAGCCATACTCATCAGCCGCGCACTGAAAACCGCGACTGAGTGCACGCATCTGCGAAGTCCCAAACGAAGACGGCATCGCTACGCTTAAGAGTGCGTACTTTGGCCTGGCGTTCATAGCGACAGCATCAGAGATGTTTACCATCATCGCCCGATATGCTATCTGCTCTGGCGTCATCCATCGGCGCTTGAAATGTACATCCTCAAAAAAGGCATCTTTCGAGTAGACCGTACTCCCTATCACTGCGCCATCATCACCGATAGCATCACTCTTCGCACTAAAAAGGGAGATAAAATAGTCTTCTGCGTTCATCCAGCTCTTTTGTATATACGGGTCTGGTATGGAGATCCAGTATTATAGATACGAAATCATAACCAATGTTATTAAAAGCATCCTGATTGATCACCCACACGATCATCTAAAAGAGCACCACTGATGACCTTGTATATCAGCAGAGGTCAAAGAAGGTGTGAGATCTGAAGCTGCTCAAAGAGCATGACTAACATGAAACAATACATGCGCACTCTTAAAAACTAATTTTATCAGGATTTTTTAGTATAATAAGTCAATACTTCAATATTTGAGGAACCTACCCAATGCGTCCTACTATACAAGATATTTTTTCCGCCTGGAAAAAACTGATACTGACCGTGACTCTCCTACTCAGCCTTATCACATTTACCGCGATCGAGGAGCATATCTCTTTTAGTAAGATAGAAAACCTTCAAGAGCAAAGATCTGTTATCGATTTTATTGCCGAGATAAGCCGTATGGATCTGGAGTTCGCTGCCATTCAGTATCGTGGAAAGAGTAGGATGCTTGAATTAAAGTACCAAAGACTTCTGACTCTCGATGGCTATGACCTTATCGGAAAGCTGTTCGCCGAGGAGAGTAGTGACTATCACACTGACCTCAAAGTACTCCAGGAGAAAACAGAGTCGTTCATACAGAGTGCAAAAGTCTGGTATGACCCGGATGAGTCAGCACTGGATGTCAAAGAGCGTACATTGATCGATGCCAGAGACAGTCTGGTCACGCATATCAATACGATGATAGAGAAGGATAACGGTTATGACTATTCCAAGTCACTTATCCAACATGCTATGATCTATCTCACACTTCTTATCATGATTGCCATGGCTATCAGTTACTTCAAAAGATCAACAATGATCTTAAAAGACATCCAATCACTCTATATGGTAGATATGCAAGGTAATGCGCATACACCAGTGACAGACGAGATCACTATCATCGCCAAACGTATGCGCAAAAAAGCACTTAGCAGTGAGAACCCGGACATGATTGACCCCATCACCGAGATCAACAACCACAAAGGTATGCTTTACGCCTATGCGAATAAGAAGAATGTGAAAGACAGCGCTTATACCGCAGTGGCTACCTTTAAGATCGATGATTTTTCGACACTGGATAGAGAGTACAGTAAGGAGTTCACACAGTCTGTTCTGAAAAAGATTGCGTTCATGACTTCTCTCTATCAACAGCCGGCCGACATCATCGGACGTACCGACTACAGCGAGTTTACTATCATCTTCTCCAGAGCTGACCGGAATCAGGCACTCAAAGATTGTCAGCTGATCATGAGCAGTGTCGAAGAAGCCAAGTTCAAGACACCTGATGGCGATAACCTCTCCCTGACACTCTCTACCGGTTTCGCTCCAAAACACAGCAATATCACTATCGACGATACGATGGGTCAATCTAAAAAAGCATTGGGTAAGGCGATGGCAGAAGGAGCTAACAGGCTGATGCAGACCTAAAGGGAACAGTAGATAGCCTAAATAACATAAATATGCTCCAAAACGGCGCCATTGCGGTACACTTTATGATTCGTTTCGTAACATAAAAGAGATCGACGCCGTCACATCGGCACATCTTATGATTCATTTTGTAACACAAAAGACCTTCCCCAGCTCCAGACTGACTTTTAAACTAGTGCAAGGCTTGACTCGTTATAATCTTCCAATATTTTACTACAATCAGGGGAAGGTGCATGAGTATTCCTATTTACACTTATGATGCAGTGATCGTCGGCGCAGGTCTGGCCGGTTCTACCGCTGCACGTGAGCTAGAGAAATCCGGTAAAAAAGTTGCCGTCATAACTAAACTACATCCACTTCGCAGTCACTCCGGTGCTGCGCAAGGTGGTATCAATGCCGCACTCAGTCATGAGGACAGTATAGAACTCCACGAGTTCGACACGGTCAAAGGTTCTGACTACCTTGCAGATCAGGATGCAGTCGAGCTGATGTGCCAAGAAGCTCCAAAGACCATCCGTTGGGCGGAGCGTATGGGTGCAGCCTTCAGTCGTAATGACAATGGTACGATCGCACAGCGTCCGTTTGGCGGACAGTCCTCTCCTCGTGCCTGTTACGCAAAAGACCGTACAGGACTCACTCTACTTCAGACTGTCTATGAGCAAGCACTTCGTGATGGTGTCGACTTCTGGGACGAATGGTATGCAGCAGATATCATCTATAAAGATGGAGCCGTTAGTGGTGTCGTCGCTTTCAACATTCGAAACCAGGAAAAAGCGATCTTCAATGCCAAAGCCGTTATGTTTGCTACAGGCGGATATGCACGCTCATACAAGATAAACTCCAATGCCCATGCGAACACAGGAGACGGTCTCTCTATCGTCGCCAGACATGGTCTACCACTTGAGGATATGGAATTTGTACAGTTTCATCCTTCAGGCCTCTCCGGAAATGGTGTCCTTATCTCTGAAGCCGCACGCGGTGAAGGTGGTAAGCTGCTCAACTCCGAAGGTGAACGCTTCATGGAGAGATATGCTCCTAACAAGATGGAACTTGCCTCACGTGATGTCGTCAGCCGTGCTATCATCCAGGAGATCCGTGAAGGTCGCGGTGTCGGCCCACGTAAAGATGCCGTCTTCATCGACCTCACCCATCTTGGAGCAGAACTCATCATGGAGCGTCTGCCGGAGCTTCGAGACCTGGCCATCTGTTTCCTTGGTCTGGACATGATAAAAGAACCTATTCTGATCAGTGCTACGGCCCACTACTCTATGGGTGGTATCCCAGTAGACAAAGATGGCCATGCACGCCTGAACAACACTGAGTTTGTCGAAGGCTTCTATGCTGCCGGCGAAGTCGCTTGTGTAAGTGTCCATGGTGCCAACCGTCTTGGAGCGAACTCAGTACTTGAAGCACTCTTCTTTGGACGTCACGTCGGTAAGACTATGCTCAAAGATATTGACGGACTTACACTCCATCCAGCTTCTGAAGAAGATGCAGATACCATGAATGCTGAACTAGAAGCGATCCTCACCTCAAACGGTAAAGAGAGAGTCCCTCAGCTGCGTAATGAACTACAACAGAGCATGACCGACAATGCAGGTGTCTTTCGTACCGAAGAGCTGATGGTAAAGCAGGTAGCCCTTGTAAAAGAGCTGCGCGAACGTTTCAAAGACATCCGTATTGATGATAAGTCCAAGATCTTCAACACTGATCTTCAAGAAGCGATCGAGCTGGGACATATGTTGGATTATTCACTTTTCATCGTAGAGAGTGCTCTTGCACGTAAAGAGAGCCGTGGAGCTCACTATCGTGAGGACTACACTACCAGAGATGATGAGAACTTCTTACTACACACGATGGCCTATATGAATAAAGAGGGCGACATCTCACTTGAATACATGGATGTCACTCTCGGCAAACATGAAGTACAAGAAAGAACATATTAAGGAGCCGATGTGAGTATGCAAGCAATCACAACACAACAAGTGACCTTTAACGTATTTCGTTTCAATTCAGAGACAGACTATCTGCCTTACTACAAACAGATAACGATGGAAGTCACTTCGGAAGAAGTCGTCCTTGATATCCTTGACCGGATCAAGTGGGAACATGATGGTAGCTTTAGTTACCGTCGTAGCTGTCGCCATGGCATCTGTGGTGCCTGTGCCGTCAAAGTAAACGGAAAAGGTGTCCTAGCCTGTAAAGAGCGGATGAACGACATGATCGGGCTCTTTGGTACGGAACTGACCATAGACCCGGTAAGTTCCAAACACGCCATAAAAGACATGGTCGTCGATAAAAAAGACTTCTGGGACAAACATGAAGCAGTAGAACCTTACCTTATCAGTGAGATCGAAGAGCACCCAGAGATGGAGTGTTACGTCACACCTATGGAGTCAGAGGCGCTACTTGAATCAGACCTCTGTATCCAGTGTGGTCTCTGTCATTATGCCTGTCCAGTCATCGAGATCAACGACGCTTTCCTTGGGCCTGCAGCTTTCGCTAAAGCGTTTCGCTTCAATGCAGATGTCCGTGATGAGGGTATTGATGAGCGAATCGGTATCGTCAATCAGCCAGGTGCAGGAATATGGGATTGTGTCAAATGCTTCGAGTGTGCAGAGGTGTGTCCGAAAGAGGTCAACCCTATTGAGAAGATCACCAAGCTACATAACCAGACCTTTGAACGTAATGACGCTATCGATAATGTGGCGACACGTCACGCTGTCGGTTTTGCCCACTCTATCAAAAAGCACGGTCTGCTTGATGAGGGTGAGTTAGTCCGTTATTCAGAAGGGAACATCGGTGTACTCAAACATGTCCCGGTAGCGATAAAGATGTGGAAAAAAGGCAAGATAGTCATGCCTTGGAACATGCCTAAATCCGACAAACTTGATGAGATCAAAAGACTTGTCAAGTCATCTTCAACTGTTAAGTTCTAGGAGTACAGATAAATGGAAAAATTACAATACGCACTTTTTACAGGCTGTACTGCAAAAGAGAGTACACCTGAACAACTGATGTCTACTTATGCCGTTGCAGAGAAACTCGGCATCGAACTGGTAGAACTTTCAGAGGCAAGCTGCTGTGGTGCTTCACACCTTCAAGACTATGATGACTTCTTATCACTTGTACTCAACGCTCGTAATATCTGTTATGCAGAGTCACGCGGTATGACGATGGTGACCATCTGTAACACCTGCCAGCTAAACACAGCGATGACCAAACATCGTCTGGATAAGGACCCTGCTCTCAAAGCACGTGTCAATGAGAAGCTTGCAGAAGTGGGTCTTGAGTACAAAGGTACTTCAGAGATCACACACTTCCTCTATGCGATCATCGATGACTTTGGTCTGGACAAGATAGCAGAGATGGTCGTCAAGCCTCTCAGCCAGTTCAACATCGCTCCGTTCTACGGCTGTCATAACATCCGTCCTTCTGAGCTTCAAAACGAGTCTCATAAAAAAGCCGAGAACCCATATAACCCGACATCACTTGATGATCTCATCATCGCCTGTGGCGGTGTGAATGTCGATTATGAGGAGAAGAACAAGTGTTGTGGTTTCCATGTCGAACTACAAGCCCCTAAGACGGCTTCTATCCTCACAGGTAATGCTCTGATGGGTGCGATGGACAACAATGCTGACTGGATGGTCACACCGTGCCCACTTTGTCATCTTAAACTCGATACTCAGTATGAGCATGCCTCGCATGCAGTAGGCCGTGACGTAAAGATGCCAGTCCTGCATATGCAGCAGATGGTCGGTCTTGCTCTTGGTTGTACACCTGACGAGCTTGGACTTCAGCACCACGTTGCTGAGATCGACTTCCTCTAGACCTTATATCGCAGGAGACCGCCACATCTCCTGTCTTACTTTTGTATAAAATCCCCTATTACGGAAACTTATCATGTCAGACTCTATAGAGATCATATCCTGGAACCTTAACGGTATTCGTGCTGTAGCAAAAAAAGAAGCTCTCAGATGGGTCGCAGACCGCCAACCTGACATCCTCTGTTTTCAGGAGATCAAAGCGACTGAGGATCAGGTACCTGATGACCTCTTTGATCATCACTACCCCTCTGTCACGGTCAATAGTGCTGAAAAAAAGGGCTACTCCGGTACCATGACTATGAGTGCTCTCCTTCCAGAGAAGACCTCTACTGCGAATGAGATCGATACCATGAACGAAGGACGAATAGTCGAGCAGCACTACGACGACTTTGTACTCTTTAACGTCTACTTCCCAAACGGTCAGAAAGATGACGACCGTCTGCAGTACAAGATGAAGTTCTATGATGATTTCCTAGCCCATTGTGATGCACTGCGTGATGCGGGAAAGTCTATTATCATCTGTGGTGATGTCAATACCGCTCACAAAGAGATAGACCTTAAAAACCCAAAGGCCAATGCTAAGACATCCGGCTTCTTGCCTGAAGAGCGTGCCTGGATGGACAAGCTTGTCGAACATGGTTACATCGATACCTTTCGTTACGTCCATGGGGATATCGAGCAGGAGTACAGCTGGTGGTCCTATCGCTCTGGAGCCCGTACGAAGAACGTCGGCTGGCGCATCGATTACTTCTTTATCTCAGACGATCTGGCTGAGTGTCTGGAGGATGCGTTCATCCTTCAAGAGGTCACAGGTTCGGACCACTGCCCCGTTGGTATCAGACTGCAGTGTTAAACACTCAGAACTGACCACCTCTGTTTCATAAGCTTCTTCTCGACTTCTTTTACTAAGCATACTTAGATATACGACGCAAATGTATCTTCTTTACAATATATCACTTTATGTTATATTTTGACAACTTTAATATATAATAAAATAC
>JADGEC010000030.1 GCA_016744575.1 Sulfurimonadaceae bacterium
CCAGAATAGAGTGCATTTCTCTGGTATAAAACTTGCTTTATTTGTGATATATTATTAAAAGGACTTTAATGGCCCTGATCCTTATCAGCGTCTTTAGCGTCAACTTGCAGATACTTAACTAAATGGATCTATTTTGTCTGATAACCCCGATATGAACACAGCTTTACAGGAACTGGCACAGTATAAAGAGATCATCGAAAAGACGAATATCGTCTCAAGGACTGATAGTGAGGGTGTCATCACCTTTGTCAATGATGGTTTTACCAAGCTATCGGGTTTTAGCAGGGAAGAACTGATCGGTAAGACACACGCTTTAATGCGCTCGCCCACTACACCTCAGAGCGTGTTTGATGAGATGTGGTCGACGTTAAAAGCAAGAGAGCCATGGTCGGAAACGGTGGAGAACGTCCATAAAGATGGGACTCATTACCGTGTCGATGTCGAGATCTTCCCTATCTATGATGCTCAGGATGTGATCGATGAATATATCGGGATCTATCGAGAGGTCCCTGACCCAGACTCGGAGCTTCGTGTACTTGAAGAGATAAGCAGACGGCAACAGACCGAGCAGCATCTCGAGTATCTGCAAAACATCATCGATCAGCAGAACAACATCGTCATCGTCTCCAATGGTGATGAACTGGTGATGTCAAATCATCAGTTTCTGGAGTTTTTCACAATGCCCTCTACACAGGCTTTCAAAGATGAGTTTGGCGATATTAGCAATACTTTTGTTCGGCATGATAACTTCTTTCATCTTGGAAAAGTCGCAGACAATGGGAACTGGGTACGGACACTGCAAGTCACAGATGATGAGAAGAGCGTGGTCTCCATGGTCGACCTTCGAAGTAATGAACCTCGTGCTTTGGCAGTAAAGATCAGTGATCTTGATGACGGTACAGGTTATTATGTCATCTCCCTTACGGATATCACTGACATCACTATAAAAGCCAATCAGTACTTCTATGAGGCTACGCATGATAAGCTTACTGGTATCTTTAACCGGAGTCACTTCTCAGAGGTGCTTACAGATAAGTGTAAAGAAGCAAAAGAGGGTAGTGCAGAACTATCCCTTCTAATGATCGGGATCGACGGTAGTAAATCACTTCATGAGCGATATAGTAATGAGATGGTCGATCTTATCATCAAGAGTGTGGCAGAGACGATAGGGATGAACTTACGGATGCGTGATCAGCTGGCACGCTGGGGTGGAGCAGAGTTCGCGCTGCTTATGCCTGAGGCCGGTAAAGAGAAAGCAGAGAAGATGGTAGGTAATGTCCAAAGCGCTATAGAATCGATGCATAGTCCCATCGATGAGCCGATCACCGTCAGTATTGCGATCACCGTCTTAGATGAGGAGCTTGACAGTAGGGCGTTTATCTCGGAGACGTATAAGTCACTTAGTCTGATACAGAGGTAGGGGATGATTAGTCAGGGTCTGGTCTGAACAAGGCAGCGTGTTTAAGGCTTTTTTGGATGAAAGGATCTTGTAGTTAGTCAAATTGATCTTTACATTAAGTGTAGTATAGATGTTAGGGGATAAGCAGTAGCAGAGACTCGGGTTGAAAAGTTGTTTTGACGAAAGAGCTTTTGTTCTCTTTTAAGTTGTTGATTTCAGTATGTATTGTATAGACATTATGGGGTCAAGGAATTACTGTTTATCTGCCTGCGCGGGCTTGGCAAGAAAAAAGTAAAGTCATGACCCCGTGTTAAGACGTTTGAATAAATGGCTTTGGTAATCTGTCTTGAATGATGGAGAGTCTACTTTATGTTATTTTTGGGCAGTTGAAAGCTGAGGGCTGGCCTGGGTGTTTTTAAAGTAGATGGAATTAAATATGGGTAGATCATTGATGTTATCTTACTTGTAAACTACATGCTCCCAGCATGTAGTTTACAAGATATCATGTAACTTCTTCCCGTTACTTAGGCGTTCTTGGACTTCATCCCAGGTGTTGGACTTGATGGCTTTTTTAAGATCATCGAGCTCTTTCTCAAAGAGTTCGATCGCTTCGACCAGATTGTCTTTGTTCTGATGAAAGATATCTTCCCACATCCTTGGTGAACTTTTGGCAAGACGGCTCATGGAGTGAAAACCTCCGGCAGCGAGGGTGAGAATGTTGCGTTTGTCTTCCTGGGCCAAAACGGTGTTGGCTATGGAGTAGGAGATGGCGTGAGGCATATGGCTGATGAAGGCTGCGTGTCGGTCGTGCTCATGGGCACGCATGTAACGCAGCTTCATATGAAGACCGGAAAAGATACGTACAGAAGTCTCTTGCTGCTTCTCTCCACTCTCTTCAAGATCGCAGAGTACGACTACTTTGTCATAATAGAGGTTCTCTAGGGCAGCAGAAGGACCAAACTGCTCTGTACCGGTCATCGGGTGTGCTGCTACCAGATTCTTTCGGATCTCATCGGGTACCGACCGTACAATGATCTCTTTGGTACTTCCAAGGTCTATTATGGTTGTCTCTGAAGCGACATCTGTTAGGTTATGGAGGGTCGCTATGACTGCGTTTACGGGTATAGCTAGTATGATGACATCACATCGTTTGATCTCTTCGAACTCGACTATCGCATTGACAAGACCGCGCTCCACAGCTTCTGCCTGATGTGCTTTGTTATGATCGTTTCCAACGATCGTAGTCACAAAAGAGAGCTTTTTCAAGCTGAGAGCGATCGATCCGCCCATCAATCCAAGTCCAATGATACCTATTTTCATAACAGCTTACTCCTTATGGTTGGATTCTATCGGCTTTTGAGTTAGAAACCCTTGATGTTTACGCTATATTAATCGTTAGACTGCTAAAATCACTGCTTATTTTCTCCCTGGGACTTTATTGATGAAATCGTTGCTGTTCGCACTTATTACTCTCTTCTCCCTTACCCTGAACGCCGCAACGATAAACGCGATAAAATATGAGGGTATGGTCCATATCTCTGAAGCAGTAGCAAACCACCTATTGACGTTTAAGAGTGGTGAGGACTTTGATGCCAAAAAAATAGATGAGGCCATCAAGACCTTTTATAGACAGGGTTACTTTAATGATATCTGGGTGACGGAAGAGTACGGCACGATCACTTTCCATTTCAAAGAGAAGGCTATTATCTCAAAAGTCGAGATGAAGGGCTGGAAAGAGGACGATGCGGATATCAAAAAGAACCTTCTACAGATCAAAAAAGGTTCACTGTACGATACCAAGCGAATCGATGCGGCAAAGGCCAGGATCATCGAGGCGTTGAACCAGGAAGGTAAGATCGATACCGTTGTCGAAGTAGAGACTGAACACCTTGATAGTGGTAGTGTCGCGATCACGTTCATCGTCAACGAAGGTGAGAACATCATCATCGAAAAGCTTGAATACAGTGGTGTCGAAGGTGTCGATCCGGAGCTTTTTGATGAGATGATCGCCAATAAAGAACATGAGTTCATGGGGTGGTTCTGGGGCCAGAACGATGGAAAGATGAAGTTGAACGAACTACAGTATGACCCACTCAGAGTCCGTGATATCTACATGCAGTATGGTTACCTTGATGCCAAGATCGATGAGCCTTTCGTACGTGTCGACTTCGATCACTACACTTCGCAGATGAGTTATCAGGTCACTGAAGGTGAAGTCTACCGTGTCAGTAATATCATCATCTCGCAAGAGACGGATGTCATCAGTGATAGACGGTTGCAAGAGACCATCCAACTTGAACTAAACCAACCCTTCAATATCAAGACGTTCCGTGATGATTCCGAGCGGGTAAAGACCAAGATAGCGGACCTTGGTTACGCTTTTGTCCAGGTCGTACCAGACTTGAGAAAAGATGAGAAGGCAAAGACAGTCGATGTCGTCTACCGCATCAAGCCGGGCAAGAAGGTCTGGATAAGAAACGTCATCATCGCTGGAAACAATCGGACGCTTGACCGTATTGTCCGGCGTGAGCTCTATCTTGGGCCGGGTGATCTATTTAACCTTACCGACCTTAAAGATTCGCGCAATGCTCTGGGCCGTACGGGTTATTTTGAGAGCCAAACAGTCGAAGAGAAACGTGTGGATGAGCAGACGATCGATCTTATCGTCAAGACTAAAGAGGCTCCGACAGGTAATATCCAGCTTGGAGGTGGTTACGGAAGTTATGGTGGTCTTCTCGTAAGTGTAGGGATCAGTGACCGTAATATCTGGGGAACCGGTATCAACATGGGTCTAAACCTTGAGAACTCGCAATTGACGAAGAACTACTCGTTCAATGTCTCAAACTCGAGATTGAACGATAGTGATTTCAGTGGAAACTTCTCGCTCTACTACTCTGATATCGAATATAATGATTATGCTGTCGAGACGACAGGTGTCAGTGTAGGGACCGGTCACCGGTTTACCCGTAACCTTACCGGTTATCTGGGCTATGGCTATTCAAAAGTCAAATATGACGATCTTACAAATCTTGTCGATAATAATGGTGATGACCTTACTATCTATGATGATAGGATCTTTCAGAGTTATGATAAAAGCTCTATTACTGTCAGTCTGACCTGGGATAGTACGGATGATTACTATCTTCCGCGTGAGGGTGTTGCCGCTAGTCAGAGTTTTGAGATCGCCGGACATGGACTGCTTGGTGCAGAAGCACGCTTTTGGAAGAGCAGGACTACGTTTAACATCTATCAGGGGCTTGAAGATCTCATCGGCATGGATGTCATCGCCCGCTATAAAGCACGTTTTTTCTATGCAGAGGATAAAGGTTTTCTCCCGCTTAATGAACGTTTTTTCATGGGTGGTATACGAAGTGTACGTGGATATGAGTCCTATTCGTTACCTGTCGTCATGATCAATGGTCAGGATTTTCGTACTGGAGCAAAACAGACTTTTTCCAATAATATAGAGTTGAGTTTTCCACTGGTCCCTAAAGCGAAGATGCGTCTGACGACATTCCTGGACTGGGGTTGGATCCCGGGTGAGAGTGGGGAGCTTAGTGATGGCTCACAATGGGCATTTGATGATGTATCACGAGGTGGTTATGGTCTTGGCCTAGAGTGGTTCTCACCAGTCGGGCCTGTTCAGCTTGTCTTTGCCAAACCACTTAATGAGGCTAAAGACGATAAGACTAGCTTCTTTGAGTTTACCATCGGACAGCGTTTTTAGAGGCTTGCCTGCTTTTTAAGACAAGAGTGATATTAGAATTGCGTGAAATTTCTCCTCATGCCATTAAGTCAAGCATCTTGAGTCTATCATATGCTTCGAAATGGCACATAACACACGTCTTCGGAAACGGAGAGTCTTAGGAGTGCTAACCCTTGGCACTCTCCACTATGACTCCCGAATTGCGGAGGCGGAGCCTTCCGATTCCAAACTATATAGAGCGATCATGCTTCTTGATTTAATGGCATTGCCCCTTCGCTCTAAAATTACATTTGGTAGTGAAAACGACATAAAAGCGCGTGACAGTTGGATCCTATGCTAGCCAATGGCATAGGACACACGCTAGTTCAGAAGCGAAGCGACTGACGACGCTGTGATGGTTGCGGCTTTAGCCTCCACTGCACTGGACTTTAGCCCTTGTCACCTCTATCGTCTATACAGTTATTATTGCAAAGAGCAGTATATCTGTAGAAGATGAGATTCGTCTAAACGATCCAGTTGCCTTGCTCAGACAAACTCCACAGATATCCCTTTAGGCATCTCAAGTGTCGAGACGACTTCCTGGGGCAGGTAGATAGGCCTGTCTGTCGATTGGACCGTGATGGTCTTCTTGGCGTATGTGAGTGCAAAGGGTACTCGTTGGGGATGATCACTCAGTAGTGCATCTGCAAGTGCGAGCATAAAGCTGAGCCCTTCGATGATATGGTCATCCGGAAGTAGTGCTTCATAGGCTTCGCGGTGGGCCTTTTTCGGCCGCTTTCGCTTCTGATATCGTACCAGTGTCGAGATGAGCATGATCTGCTCATGAGTATAGCCATACTCCAGCGCTGTCTGCGTAAGGTAGTAGCTGTGTTGATGGTAGGAGTAATAGTGTAGAGAGGTACCGATCTTAGCGAGTTTGGCAGCGATACTCAGCTCTTTTCTGAATGTGACAGGGATGTCCATGTCTTCATGGATAAGATCAAAGACTCTTTTGGTCACCTGTGATATACGCTGTACCTGGTCAGGTTCGATGATATACTTGTCCAGAAGATAACGCATGGAAGGATTATAGTTCTCAGGAAAACGATGGTTGGCATTACGTAGAAGATCGGCGAGGTAGACACCTTCTCTGACACCGACACCGCTAGATGTCAAAGAGTCAGCTTTGAGATGGTGCAAGATCCGTAAAAAGATCAGGGTCCCGGGTTTGATGACATCAAAGCGCTCTTTTTTGATGCCCATCTCTTTGAGTCTATCCTCATCTGCGTCAAGGATCTCTTCTGCGAACTTTATAAGTCGCTTCGCTTTAAAACTATAACCATGCAGTTTTTCCAACGGATAGTCACTCTGATGCATGATAGCGCGGGCAAGGGCACGATAGGTCCCACCTATCCCAATAAGATGGGCACTCTCTTGAGCAGGGAGATCCTGTAGTGCATCATCTATATATTGTGTGGCCCCTTCAATGTCTCCTCGGTCAAAAAAGAGCTCCTTGAGTCGGACTGTCCCGATGTCAAGAGAGTAGCTGTTAAGTACTTTGCCATTCTCAATACAGGCACATTCGGTAGAGCCGCCTCCAATATCGATGGAGACAGCCTTCATATGTGGCAGTAGGTTTGCACAGGCTATACCGCCAAGGTAACCTTCACGTACTCCATCGATGACTTTGATACGTAGACCAAGTTCATCTTCGACACGTTTGAGAAAAAGCTTTTTATTAGGGGCATCACGTACTGCAGATGTGGCGACAGCAAGGGTCTTTCGTACTTTGTAGGAGTGAGTGATGGAGAGGAAGTCACGAAGGGCAGAGATAGCCCTCTCGATAGACTCAGACTGAAGGTCTCCGTTGTTATCATAGGCACCTTCACTGATACGTACACGACTTTTTACTTCGTGAAGAAGGTGAAAAGCAAAGCGACTTGTCTTCTCAAAGATCACCATACGTACTGAGTTCGACCCTATGTCGATGATAGCGGTACGCTTTGCCATAGACTACTCCTCTTTCATGAGTTGTTCATGTTTGAAAAGCAGTTCGGTCATCGTCTCTACATTGTCTTTATCCAAGACGATACAGTCGACTGGACAGACAGCAATACAGGCTGGTTCATCATAGATACCGACACACTCTGTACAGCGGTCAGGTTCTATGATGTAGATCGGGTCACCCTCTTCAATAGCTTCTGTCGGACACTCTTCACGACAAGCGTCACAGGCAATACATACATCATTGATCAAGAGTGGCATTAGTAACCTTTTTTGCATTAAAATTAACGTTTTGATTTATAGCAGAAGAAAGCTTGCATTAGTTTTAAACATGGAAAAAGCTGAGGAGAAGGCTGCTTATTAGGCCTTTGTTCAACAGAAGATAACCGTTTATCTAAGATGTCTTCTGTAACATCATTGTCTTAAGTCGTAATACGGATCACCGTTCCTCATAGACTTTCATCCATTGTATTGTGATGGCATAGAATGGAGCTGCTAAATATTGCTCATCTCAAACTTTTGTCATCAAATACTGTTTCGTTCAAGTCAATGATATGGGTTTCTATATACTGCTGAAGATACTTCATATTCCAGGAAGTGGACAGCACAGTTTGGAGTTGATGAGTAGTGATGCTACAGTACCATCTTTGCCATCGCGACGGTTGTGGAGTGATATCTCAGCGCTAAGCGCATCTGCTGCACTTTTGGCAAGGAAAAGGCCCAGTCCGACACCACCTTTGTTCCCCTGTCGTTTAAAGGGTGCGAAAAGGTCTACAGTATCATCGATCCCAATACCTTCATCGATGACCTCTATGAGAAGACTGCTACCCTCTGGATGGCTCTGTAAGAGCACTCTTTTCCCTTTAGGTGTGAATTTCAGAGCATTTTGTAAAAAGTTTTGAATGATCAGGTTTACAAGGTTCTCCTGTAGTGTTGCCATAAATACGGCCGGTTTGAGTTCCATCTCAAGATGTTTACCCTCACTCTGGGCTAGCAGGGTGAAGTCATTAGCTTTCTTTCTGAGAAGAGAGACGACATCAGACTGCATAGGAGCATCAAGCTGGGATCCCTCCTGTCGCCCTACATTCAGGATATCTGCCACGATCTTGTTCATCTCATCGACGCTCTCGTTCGTTACTTTGATGGCATCGATGTACTCTTGCGGAGCACGCTTTTTGATCAATGTGACCTGGTTTTTCAGTTTGATGACGGCAAGTGGTGTCTTAAGTTCATGTGCCGCACCAATAAAGAGCTCTTTTTGGTACTTTACATGTGTCTGTATACGCCCGATGAGCCGGTTGATAGTCTGACCCAGCGGTTCGAACTCTTCGGGAAGGGTACTGATCTTGATCGGCCGCATCATGTTCTCGTTCATATTTGAGAGTCGTTTGCTCAGTGTCTTAATAGGTAAGATCAGCATCTTCGAGAGGGCGATGGCATAGATGATGATAAGGATGAAACCTATAGCATTGATGATAAAGATAGAGTTGAGTATCTTGGCCAGAAGCTGAGATGTCGCTGAGATGTTCTTGGTGATCCGTAGATAGTTACCGAGCTCTTTGTCAAAAGGATAGATAAGGACCAAAAAAGTCTGTCCCTCTTTTTTGTACTCATAGACCTTTTGATGATCTTTCTCTTTTTTCAGTGTCAGCATCTCAACATAAAGTCCTAACAGGTTATCTGCTGAGTCCTCTTCCGCTTCTGCAAGTGATCTGTAGGTAGAGATGTTCTCAGCATAGTGGAACAGTTCAGTACGCTTGTCATCATAGATAGACTTCTCTATATAGAGGAAAAGGATGGAGGAGAACAAGACGATCAATGTGGCAGAAGCGATGATGAGCTGGATGATGAACTGAGTTTTGATACTTCTTTTTGATAACATTGACATCTCCTCTGCTTAGATGACTGTACTATGAGCATTCTCTTGCCAAGTCTGAAAGCATCTTTTATACTTAATATTATACAGTATTTTTTATTTACCTATTTGATTTAAGCTTAGATATTCGTCTTAGTATGATCCCAAGACAGTTGGGTCGAAGCTCAAGTGATAGAGTCTATTAGTGCTTGATACCCCTCAAGCTCACCTACAGCGGTATGGATAGGCATGGAGATATTCTTATCATCCTTATCGATGAGATTTAATACTCTCGTACCTGGCCTTGCGACAAGTCGTGTCACATCTGTCATCACTACTCTGTACTGCCTATCAGACTTATAAAAAAATATAGTATTATCTATTACTTCAAATCGCATCTGTCTCTCTTGTTTTTTCGCATTATAGCAGCTTATAGTCCTGTACAGGGTCTTCTACTCAAAAGGTCAATTATGATGAGATCATATGGACAGATCACGAGTATAGTTCAATAAGAAGCATAGAAGGGAATATCTACGGATCGATGGCTCCGTTTGTTATCTTGTGTCTTGTCCCTCATCTTCGATCTCTCTGATCTCGCCCAGTATCTCAATATAGTCATCCTGCATCTGTTTGATATGCTCATCTATAACTCGTGTGAAGATGATGATGCCTAGCAGTAAAGCGATACCGACCAATAAGTTGATGACCGTTACAGCTAGACCTAGTACTATCATCATCGGCACATATCTGCTTCCGACTTTTTTACGCCAATAGCTTTTTTTGAGTGCTAATCGGTCACGTTCCTCTTCTAGCTCACTCAGTGTCTGCATATGCATCTATCCATACCTGTCATAAAGAGAGTCTATATACTCTGTTGTCTCTCTTATCTCGACTTCACCGGTGTAGATGATCGGTATTGACTCCAGAAGAAAAACATGATCCTCTTTGCTCATACTTTTACGTTTGCTGAGGACATCAAAGATGATACGGTCAAATCTGGTGAGACGCGTATGATACAAAGGTCTTCTCTCTCTTTGCTTCCCATGAGTCTCTGCGGCCTCTTTACGGATCCTGGTCGCAGTGCGGTACTGTCTAAAATACCCTAATAGGAGAAATATGGCTATTGCTCCCATGATAAAGATGATAACATCGGTCCTGCTCATACTGCCATTATAGTATAAGTGCTTGAGAAGTACAAAAAGCTATAGCGCATGGAAGAGCGGGAGGTCGTCATCGAATCACTTGATCTAGTCTACGATCATAAAAAAGTGCTGTATTGAGTATATGACGATATGTGGTCTTTCAGTGTTGTTCTCTGAAATGATTCCAAGTCGATAGACGTATAGATAATGATCTTGATCGGGTATTGTGATGGAGATATGAAGGGGGTGGATATCAGGCCCTGAGTGCAGGGCCTGTGAGGTTAAAAGAGCTTATACTTCCTTAGGGAAACAGAAGCGATAGCCACGACGACGGACGGTCTCTATAGTCGTGATGTGGAGTGGTTTGTCCATCTTCTGACGGATCTGGTTGATAGCGACCTCGATGACATTTGGTGTCACGAGTTCAGGCTCTTCCCAGATGGCGTCAAGAAGCTGCTCTTTTGAGACGATCTGATCACGGTGACGTGCGAGGTGAGTCAGGACTTCAAAAGGCTTGCCTTTGAGTTCGATCTCTTTCTCTTTGTAGATGATCTTCTCTTCTTCAGGATTGATAGTCAGGTCTTCGATCTCGATGATATTGCTACCGCCAAAACGCAGACGCGCTTCAATACGGGCAACGAGTACATCAAAATCAAATGGTTTTCTGATGTAGTCATCTGCTCCAGCGCGAAGAGCTTCGACTTCACTCTCGTTGTCATCACGTGCTGATAGTACTACAACGACTGTCTTAGGTGTGTTTGTCTTGATGTCTGGGATGATATCGATGCTGTTTCCATCAGGAAGCATCCAGTCAGTCAGTACCAGATCGTAGTTTCGGATATCAAGATAATACTCGCCATCTTTAAGTGTCTCGACAACGTCACTTTGGTAACCGAACTCTTTTAGACCTTCGGCCAATGTCTTGTTTAGTGTTACTTCATCTTCAATAATAAGTATGCGCATTGACGTTCCTAAAGCTGTAAATTTGACGCAATTGTAACACAGTTTTAGAAATTTTTAAAGTTTTTTTCAATTTTCTTTAAAATTTGTAGTGCTCACTGACGCAAACCTCGCAATCTGGGAGTATGTCGGGTTTAGAAATCTGTAAGGTTAAGCTCTTTATCAGCGGAAAATCGACTTTTAAAGAGCTTTTTAACGCCAAAAGTGCCTCTTCGATGAGGGTAAACTGCTCCCGATGCATCGCTGTTTTGATGTGTTCGGAAACATCAGCATAATTTATAAATGTACCAGCATATTCGTAGTCGATGGTCACATCGATGCTAACACGCTGTTTTTGGATCCGCTCTATATCAAGTATGCCGATGATGGTCTCAAATGACAACGCTTTGATAAGGATCGTCACCTGTTTAAGCCTTTTGTCTTGAGAATCGACTCTTTTGAAGGTCTAGACGACACGTTTCTCTTCACCTCTGATGATACGTAGGATGTTGGGTATGTGCTTATAGGTCAGGATCACTCCGATGATGATGACTGGTGCATGCGGCATATCCGGATGGATATAAAAACTGCTGATGATCAAAGCAGCTAGTCCAAGAAGTGAGGAGAGCGATGAGATACGGATCGTCTTTGCTGCCACGGCCCAGACGACAAAGGCGATGATCGTCTCGACAGGTAGCAGGACCAGCATGGCACCCAAGCCCGTAGCGATCCCTTTTCCCCCTTCAAACCAGAGGTAGGGACTGAAACAGTGACCGATCACAGCCAGTACAGCGATACCCCATAAGGTGGCATCACTGACACCCATGTACATACCTGCGAGAATGACGACCACACCTTTAAGTGCATCAAGAGCAAGGGTGGCGGCACCAAGCTTCTTAGCCAGTACAGGGTCGGTCTCTTTTACGACGCGTAGGACGTTGGTGGCACCGATGCTTTGCGAGCCACTTGCTTTCACATCGACACCGGCAAAGAACTTCGCGAGAAGCAGCCCAAAAGGGATGCCGCCTATGAGATAGGCGGCAAGATAGAACTGGGCATTGATATTTGATAGAAATTCCATTTGACAGCCTTGTATATGATTGCATATTTGAGAAGAGGCATTTTATTGCAAAGATAGTTATAAGTCGATTAAGCTCTATATGGAAAGCCCTTGTGCGGTCATGCTTAAAGTAGGTAGAGTCCCTAAAGGAACTGTATATCTAAAGACCCTGCCTTGAGTACAATGTCTTATTAAACGCTGATGAGACATAGGGTCATTAGAGACGTCCTAATGTAAGCAGTGAGTAAATTGGCTATAATTCGACGATTAAAATGTACTGAGACGTCAGTAATAGAGAAGGAAGCGGTTTGGAACACACGACCGAAGAGTTACAAGAGAAGATAAAGGCACTTAAAGAGAAGCTGAGTGTGACAGTAGTGTCGCACTTCTATCAGCGCGATGAAGTGTTCGAGATGGGCGATATCACCGGTGATTCGTTGGAGCTGGCGAAGAAGACGATGGCAGATGATTCTGAGTTTGTCGTCTTCTGCGGTGTTGCGTTTATGGGTGAGAGTGTCAAAGTCCTCAGTCCTGAGAAGCGTGTAGTCATGCCGAAACTGGCCTGTTGTTCGATGGCGCGTATGATCGATACACTTTACTATGATGACTCTGTCAAAGCGATGGAGAAGGTGGGGATCGCTAAAGAGGACATCCTGCCGATCACCTATATCAACTCTAATGCCGATGTCAAGGCAAAAGTAGGTGAGATGGGCGGTATGGTCTGTACCAGTTCCAATGCGAAGGTGATCATTACGTCAGCTCTGAAAGAGGGCAAGAAGATCCTTTTCGTACCAGATCGCTGTCTTGGACAGAACATCGCTAATCAGATGGGGTTGAAGTCAGCTGTCATCGGTATCGATGAAGATCTGGCAAGTGCTGATATCATCTGTTATGACGGTTTTTGCTCAGTCCATCAGCTCTTTACGCTTGATGACATCACCTTCTATCGTAAGAAGTTTCCGGGTATCAAGATCGCTGTACATCCTGAGTGTGATCCGGCTCTTTGTGATAAAGCTGACTTTGTCGGCTCTACATCACAATTGATAAAGTACATCAAAGAGCTACCTGAAGAGCAGAAAGTAGCGGTAGGCACGGAGTTCAACCTTGTCAACAGGCTTAGACCAAAGAACACCTATGTACTCTCCTCGACAAAACCGGAGTGTCCGACGATGAACGAGACGACACTTGAGGATCTTTATCTGACCCTTAAGGCGATCGATGACGGCGCACCTGTCAATGAGGTAAAGATAGATGAGAACACACAAAGATGGGCTAAGATCGCCCTTGAAAGAATGATGGCGTTATGACCGAATTTATCAAAGAGGTACTGGCAGAGGATGTAGGACGAGGTGATCTCTACGCCAGAGTCTCGGATCGCATGGACGCATCCGCGAAGATCTATGCAAAGAGTAATGGGGTCCTTGCGGGACAGACCTATATCGATGAGCTCTGCAAGATGGAGAGTATCTATGTCAAATGGTTCTTCCGTGATGGTGAACGCTTTTTAAATGGTGCTATCATCGCTCACTTCAGTAGTGATTCGCATACGCTGCTTCGTGATGAGCGTACCATCTTGAACATCCTACTACATGCCAGCTCCATCGCAACGCTTACCCGCCAATATGTCGATCTGGTCAAACCTTATGGGACCAGACTGCTCGATACCCGTAAGACTCGACCACTGTTACGGGTCTTTGAGAAATATGCGACACGCGTTGGTGGTGCGACAAATCACCGAATGGGCCTTGATGACGCTTTGATGCTTAAAGACACACATCTAAAGACGATAAAGGACCTAAAGAAGTTCATGGCCAAAGCGCGTAAAGAGATCCCTTTTACCGCTGGTATCGAGATCGAGGCAGAGACCTTCGCTCAGGCTAAAGAGTTTATGGCCGTAGGCGCAGATGTCGTGATGTGTGACAATATGCGCCCGACACAACTTGCTGAGATCGTGGATTATCGCGATAAATATTATCCTGCCGTACTACTAGAAGCGAGTGGGAACATCTCACTTCAGACGATCGAGAACTACGCTAAGACCGGTGTGGATGCAGTCAGTACAGGAAGTCTTATTCACCAGGCTAACTGGATAGACCTCTCTATGAAGATGGACCAGCGATAGAAGCAGGAAATGAAAAATAGGAAGTAAGCGATGAGAACTAGAGGATGGGAAGCAGGGGCCTTTTCGCAACAGCGACTTCTTCTTTGTCCTGCCTCATCACTTGGTATGACTTGCTGGCTTCCCTTTTCTTTTATTCTCATTTTCCATACCCTGAGACCAAAGGCATCCCATGGCTGATGATCAGGAAAAGACAGAAGAACCTACCTCCAAAAAGATCGAGGATGCCCGGACAGAAGGGAATGTTCCGAAAAGTCAGGATACCGCAGGTATTTTGACACTTTTTGTCGCCATGTTGAGTGTCTTGATGCTGCTGCCATTTATGGCAGAACGTCTGGAAGCTCTTGTCATCTATTACTTCAGTATGCTTGGTACACCGTTGAGCCGGGACACATTGATAGGTATCGCGCTAGTCACCTTCAAAGAGTTCTTTATCATCGCACTTCCCCTTGCTATCATCGTCGCGATCATGGGTATTGTAAGCAATGTGGCACAGATAGGCTTTTTGTTTACAACGAAACCACTTGTCCCGGACTTTAAGAAACTTGACCCTATTAAAGGGTTGGGAAACCTGGTTTCGCTAAAAAAGCTTCTTGAGGGGATGATGATGACCTTCAAGTCCCTGACAGCGATGGGCATCGGTTTCGTCTTTTTCTTCTACTTCATCCAGGAACTTCCTACTGTAGCGTTATTTGGTTTTGGTGATCAGCTGGGATGGATGCAGGATAAAGCGATCATTCTCTCATCGGTGATGCTCGTCATCTTGTTTGTCTATGCGATGATCGATCTTGTCATCAAGCGAAAACAGTATTTTGATAAGCTCAAGATGAGTAAGCAAGAGGTAAAAGATGAGATGAAGAACATGGAAGGTGATCCGCACATCAAAGCGAAGATACGTCAGATCCAGATGCAGGCTGCCCAGAAACGTATGATGGCGAGTGTGCCTGAAGCCGATGTGGTCATCACCAATCCGACGCACTACGCTGTTGCCATCAAATATGATGAGGGAAAACATAAAGCTCCGGTCGTCGTAGCTAAAGGCATGGATAATATAGCCATACAGATAAAGAAGATAGCAAGAGAGAACAATGTGCATATTGTCGAGAACCCACCGCTTGCACGCTCTCTATATAAGGAAGTCGAGCTTGAACGGCCGATCCCAGAGACACTTTTTGCAGCAGTGGCTGAAGTCCTTGCCTATGTCTATAAGATGAATCATAAAAGATAAGGTTAAATAATATTAATTTTCTTAACCCGCAGTTCTTAAGTAAATTCTCTCTATAATTCGGTTTTAGTGAAAAAATATTAAGAGTAGATGATGAGTAAGATATTTGAGAAGATAGACGAGGCTGGGCATATTGTACTTATCGCACATCTGAACCCGGATGCAGACTCATTTGGCAGTGCCAGTGCTATGTATACCCATCTGATGCGTTTAGAGAAAAAGGTGACACTCTTTTGTGCTTCAGAACGCGTTGATTCGAATCTGAAGTTCTTGCCATGGTTTGATAAGCTCCGACATCATCTTCCCTCGCGCTACGACCTTGCGATCAGTTTTGATTGTGCTTCCGCGTCAAGACTGGGTGTAGAGGATGTACAGCCGTTGATCAATATTGATCATCATAGTAGTAACAGTAACTATGGGACCTTGGACTGTGTGGATACGAAAGCGATCAGTACGACACAGGTCTTGTATGATCTTTTTCGCAGCAACGATATAAAGATCAATGCAAAGATGGCGACGGCACTGTACGCCGGGTTAGTGGACGACTCTCAGGGTTTTTCCACCGCAAAGACGGATGCGAAGAGTTTTGAGATGGCTGCCCATCTAGCTAAGTCCGGTGCAGATACACAGGCATGTTCACGTGCATTGATGCAGACGATGTCACTTGCAGCGATGCGCCTTAAAGGGATGATGTTGCAAGAAGTACGACTTCTAGATGATGCAAGGATAGCGGCCCTTGCTGTCACCAGGAAGATGATGGAAGAGACTGGAGCCAAAGAGGTCGATTGTGAAGCTGCTTTGCAAGAGAGTCTCTATCTACCGACTGTCAGATTGGCAGTGATGATACGCGAAAACGCAGATGGCACGCTAAAGGGCTCTTTGCGTGGCAGTGATGAGACGGACCTCTCCAAGGTCGCCGGTCATTTTGGAGGCGGTGGACATAAGCACTCTGCCGGTTTTGAGTTATCAGGGCATAGCCTCGAGAGTGTGATGGAAGAGACAATAAAAATATTTAGTAAGGAATTGAGTTGAGAAAAAAGAGTAATGCAGGGTCTATGTTGTTTATGTTGTTATTGATAGGTATCATCGGTGGAGGGATCTTTATCTATAACTCTCCAATGTTTGAACAAGACAGACCGGTAGCGACACTGCAAGACAATAATGGTTTCTGGAACATGAAAGCGCCTCTAGAGATCAAGATAGATGATGCGAGTGGTCTGTTACGTTATAAAGTCACTCTAAAAAGTGGTGAACGTAGTTTTGAACTTGCCAGCGAACAGTTCATGACACCGGAGATGGATACGATGCTTACCGTCGACGTCCCAAAACGTGTCTTTAAACTCAAGACGAAAGAGGTACAGATCATAGTCGAAGCGACTGATGCGAGTAAGTGGAACTTTACTGCAGGAAACAGCAGTCGTGATACGTTCGATCTTATCATCGACAAGAAGCGTCCTCTTCTGAGTAATATCACCAACTCTTACGGTATCAGAAAAGGTGGATCGGCACTTGTCATCTTCCGGACCTCTGATGAGAACATGAAAGACTTCTATATCGAGACAAAGAACGGCAGACGCTTCGACTCGCAGCCTTTCCATAAAGAGGGCTATTATGTCGCTTTGATCGGTTGGCCGGTGATGGACGATGATTTTCGTGCTTCTATAGTAGCTGAGGATGATGCTGGTAATGTGTCACGGGCTACGATACCATTCTATATCAAGTCATCAAATTACCGTAAACGTCAACTAAGGTTGTCAGAGAAGTATCTTGAAGGTAAGATCGCACAGCTTGCTGATGATTATGCAGAGACACAGGGCGTCGATGACCGTATCGAACAGTTTAAGATCATCAATGAAGAGGTGCGCGGTGAGAATGAGAAGCTCATTCATGAGATCACCTCAAAAGTCCCTCAGGAGATGATCAGTGATTTTTCCGTCAAGCCGATGTATCCGTTGAAAAATGCCTCGATCCTTGGTGGTTTTGGTGATCATCGTTCTTACTATTATAAAGGTAAGAAGGTCAGTGAGGCGTGGCACCTTGGATTAGATATGGCCAGTGTAAAGCAGGCTAAGATCACCCCTAAGAACAGTGGTGACGTGGTCTATTCAGACTATACCGGTATCTATGGGAACATGCCTATAGTCTCCCATGGTATGGGTCTTTACACTCTTTATGCCCACTGCTCGAATGTAAATGTGCAAGAGAGTGACAGCTTTGAAGCTAACTCAGTCATCGCAAATACCGGTACGACGGGTTCTGTTCTGGGTGATCACCTGCATTTTGGTGTCTTGGTCCAGGGCGTGGATGTTCGACCGCAGGAGTGGATGGATAAGCAGTGGATCCGTCTGAACATCACAGAGGTGATGAGAAATGCGAAGAAGATCATAGCTCGACAATAGCCTTTATAAGATCAAGCTTCTAGACCTTAAACTGTGCTGAATACTATTAGCACAGTACGATATTTCTAGCATTTTTTGTTATAATCTTAGTCAAGAATAGAGGAATAGTAATTGCTATTCTCTAAAAACAGAGTATCTGAATCAAGGAATCAACATGACCCAGACTACTATCACAAAACCGGTAGAGCTTGTCGGTATAGGTCTACATAAAGGTAATCCTGTCCGACTACGGCTTGAACCACTTGAAGCCAATAGTGGGATCATCTTCTATCGCAAGGATGTCGGTGTCTCAATACCGCTGAGACCGGAGAACGTCGTAGATACAAAGATGGCTACCGTTATAGGTAAAGATGGTTACTTCATCTCTACGATCGAACATCTTCTCTCTGCTGTCTATGCATACGGCATCGATAACCTTCGAGTCATCGTGGATGCTGATGAGGTACCTGTGATGGATGGTTCAAGTGCGAGTTTCTGTATCTTACTCGATGAGGCAGGTGTCGCGAGTCTGGAGAGACCGAAAAAGATCATGCGGATCAAGAAAGAGGTCTCTGTGAAAGATGGTGACAAGTATGTCAAACTCGCTCCCTCAAAAGAGCTGAAGTATGACTTTACCATTCGCTTCAAGCATCCTGTGATCGATAAGCAGAGTTATGTTCTGCATCTCTCAAGAGCGACTTACAAAGAGGAGATCGCACGTGCTCGTACCTTTGGTTTTTTGCATGAGGTCCAGTATCTGCGCTCTAAGGGGCTAGCCCTCGGTGGCAGTCTGGAGAACGCGGTAGTCCTTGATGAGAAGAAAGTACTCAACTCTGAAGGTCTGCGCTACACTGATGAGTTCGTACGCCATAAGATCCTGGATGCTATCGGTGACATGTCTCTACTTGGGATGAACTTCATAGGTAGTTATGAGGCGTTCGCAGGCAGTCATGATCTTAACCACAGATTGACGCTTGAACTGCTCAAGGACCCAGAGAACTATGAGGTAGTCGAGCTCAGTGGTGTCGAAGAGAGAGAGATGGCCAAAGCGTATGCATGATCTCGTCGTCATCGCATTAAGTTCTCCTTTGCTGCTGGGAGTCTATAAAGACGGTCTGCTTATCGAGACCGTCGAGAGTGATGAGAAGAGTTCGGAAGTACTGCCGAAGCTCTACAAAGAGTTACGCTCGCGTTACAGTTTCACCCATCTTGTCTATGCCAAGGGACCGGGAAGTTTTATGGCGATCAAGATCAGTTATATCTTCTTAAAGACTATCTCCATAGTCGAAAATATCACTTTCTTAGCGACAGATGCCTTCTATTTCAATGAAAACCAACCAATCAAAGCCGTTGGAAAGCTCTGTTTCGTTAAAACTTCAACAGCAATAGTGACGCAGACGTTTGATGAGGTGCCGTTAAATCGATTTAGGCTGCCTGAACAGCTGCATTTAGAAGATCTTGAAGAGGATACCGTCCCGTTTTATGGGATAGGTGCCGTAGGGTAGGAACAGGTGATAATAAGCGTACCGGCCACAAGTGCCAATCTTGGTCCAGGGTTTGACTCCCTGGGACTTTCTGTCGATCTGCGTAACAGGGTCGAGTTCAAACCTTCACGCTTTTTCAGTATCGCTATCAAAGGTGAGGGAGAGAACAACCCACGCCTTAAAGGTAACAACCTTTTTGTCAGTATCTTCAACGATCACTACAAAAGATTGACACAGCGCCGCCAGAACTTCAAGTTCGTCTTCTATAACCAGATACCGATGACGCGTGGTCTCGGCAGCTCTTCAGCAGCGATCGTCAGTGCTATCTCGACAGCACATGAGGCTGCGGGTGTACGTGTATCAAAACGTCGGATCCTAAACCATGCACTGGTCTATGAGCCACATCCTGATAACATCGCTCCAGCGGTGATGGGTGGCTTTAATGCTGCGACTGTCGAAAAACAGAAAGTCTTTTCACAGAAGAAACATCTTCCTGATTATTTAAAAGCAGTCGTCGTCATCCCCAATAAACCTATGTCTACGGCTAAGTCACGTACGGCACTTCCCCGATCATACAGTAAAGAGAACGCAGTCTACAACTTGTCACACACCGCGTTGACTGTAGCCGCGTTCTTTAATGAGGATTGGGAGATGCTGCGTCTGGCTGCACAGGACCGTTTTCATCAAAAAGCACGGATGAAGATACTTCCAGAACTCTTTGCAGTCCAGAAGATGGCTTATGAAGAGGGTGCACTTATGAGTACACTCTCAGGTAGTGGTTCTACCTTCTTTAATATGGCCTATGATGAGGACGCCCCGAAACTTGCAGCTAGTTTTCAACAGAGATTCCCCGACTTTACCGTGAAAGTCCTCGATTTCGATAATGATGGTCTCATCATCAAACGATAATCAAGGAAATTTTAGCTATAATGCCGCGAATAAAGACTCAACCTACCCGAATGTGTATTGTCTGTCGAAGCAGAGAGCCCCAAAGTTCATTGTGGCGTTTTCAGTGTAAAGAGAGAGAATTGCATCGGTTTACGGGAGCTGGGAGAAGTCTCTACCTTTGTGCGACATGTCTGAAAGATAAACGGCTCGAGCGGTCGTTGGCAAGACAGTGCAAGACAGGTGAGACAAAGATGCTAATGAGTCAGTTAAAGGAGATCATCGCTGATGATAGATAAAGTAAGAGTCCATGAAATCGCAAAAGAACTTGGTATAGCCTCAAAAGAAGTAGTCGATAAAGCCACTGTGATGGGATTGTCGGTCAAAACGGCATCAAGTACAGTCTCTATGGAAGAGGCTGAGAAGATCATGGACTTCATCATGAATGGTGCACCGAAAAAACCTGCTCCTAGTAAGCTGAAGATAGTAAAAAAAGCTTCCCAGAAAAAAGAGGTTGAAGCACCAGTCGCGAATGTCAAGTCAGACAAGCCTGCTGTAGCGACACCTGTTGTCACTGAGAGCGTGAAAAGTGAGCCAGCGGTAGTATCTAAAGCAGTAGAGGAGACTCCGGTAAAAAGTGATACTCCTAAGCCAGAGAGTGAAGTCAAGAGTGAAGTACCTGCTGAAAAAGCTCCTGAAGTGAAAAAACCGACTAAAAGACCTCATGCTGCAGCTGGTCTTAAAGAGGTCAAACCTATTAAGCGTACAGGTCTTCGTATTGTTAAGAAGAAACGCCCTAAACCAGTCGAAGAGGTCTATACTCGTGTAGAGAATGTCGCAAAAGTCTCCAGTTATGGAAAGATGAGTGCTGATGTCCTTCAAGAGCTGGCTTCAAAGAAAAAACGTTCAGGCGGTGGCAGTGGTGCTCAAGCCAGAAAGCAAGAACAGGGTAAACGTATAGATATCTTTGGCGGTGCGATGAGTGACGTCTCTATGGATCTTGATGGCGGAGAAGTCGTACTGATGGACCTTAACGCTCATGATAAGAAAGACCTTCCACCTGAGCAGCCGAGAAAACCACGTGAGAAGAAGCCAGCAGGCCGTAATGCAGGTAAGAAGCAAGGACAACGTAAGCGTTCAGTCTCTCGTGGAAAACGTGTTAAATATACCAGAGAGAAACAAGAGGACGAGGTCATCACACATGTTGAGATCCCGGAAGATATCCGTGTCTACGAGTTCGCTGAAAAGTTGAACCGTCCTATTTCAGACGTTATCAAAGTCCTATTTAATCTGGGTATGATGGCGACTAAAAATGATTTCCTTGGTAAAGATGAGATCGAGATCCTTGCTGACGAGTTTGAAGTCGAAGTGACCACGGTCGATCCTAAAGACGCGTTCGACTACGAAGAAGCGTATGAAGACGAAGCCGAAGAAGATGGCATGCAGGAACGCCCACCGGTCATCACGATCATGGGTCATGTCGATCATGGTAAGACCTCACTTCTTGATGCTATCCGTAATGCAAAAGTCGTCGATAGTGAAGCCGGCGGTATCACACAGCATATCGGTGCTTATACCATTGACCAAAATGGCAAGAAGATCACCTTTATAGATACACCGGGTCACGCCGCCTTTAGTGCGATGCGTGCACGTGGTGCAAAAGCTACCGATATCATCATCATCGTTGTCGCAGCAGACGATGGTGTCAAGCCACAGACAGAAGAGGCTATCAAGCATGCCAAAGAGTCGGGCTCACCAGTTATCGTAGCTATCAATAAGATGGACAAAGAGACAGCTAATCCTGACCTTGTCAAAGGGCAGATGGCAGAAAAAGGTGTCACACCGGTAGACTGGGGTGGGGATGTAGAGTTCGTGCCTATCTCTGCAAAAGCCGGTACAGGCCTTGATACACTATTGGAAAACATCCTGATCCAGGCTGAGCTCTTGGAGCTTAGAGCTAATCCGGAAGCTATGGCTAAAGCGGTAGTCGTCGAGAGTTCACTTGAGAAAGGTCGTGGTCCTGTGGCTACAGTCATCGTACAAAACGGTACACTTCGTGTTGGTGATACTGTCGTATGTGGTAGTGCCCATGGACGTGTCAAGGCACTTGTAGATAGCCATAAGAAGATGATCAAACTTATCGGACCAAGTGAGTCTGCTGTAGTCGTCGGCTTGAACGAAGTACCAGGCTCGGGTGAGACATTGATGGCGATGGATAGCGATAAAGAGGCTCGTGAATATGCGTCGAAGCGTTACGAATATGATCGTAAGAAAGAGCTTTCTGCCAGTACGAAGACAACGCTTGATGAGTTGACTTCACTTATTGCTGAGGGTAAACTCAAAGCACTTAAAGTCGTACTTAAGACTGATGTCCATGGTTCTCTAGAGGCCATCAGAAGCTCACTTGACGAGTTGCGTAATGATGAAGTCAAAGTCAACGTCATCTCTTCTGGCGTCGGTGGTATCACTGAGAGTGATGTCGAATTGGTGAACAACTCTGAGAACTGTGTCCTGCTCGGCTTCAATGTCCGACCGACCGGTGCAGTCAAAGCATCAGCAAAACAAAAAGGTGTAGAGATCAAGACCTACTCTATCATCTATCAACTCATCGATGATATTACAGCGATGTTGACAGGTATGATGGCACCTAAGTTCACTGAAGAGAACACTGGACAGGCAGATGTCCGCGATACCTTTAAGATCCCTGGCGGAATGGTCGCGGGTTGTATGGTCGTCGATGGTAGACTTGTACGTGGCGGACATGTCCGTGTCATCCGTGATGGTGTCGTACTGTACGAAGGTGATCTTACTTCACTCAAACGCTTCAAAGATGATGTCAAAGAAGTCGGTAACGGCTACGAGTGTGGTGTCGTCATCAATGGTTACGAAGATGTCATCGTTGGCGATGTCATCGAGACTTTCACTAAAGTAGAGCAAAAAGTCGCTCTGTGACCCCAGCACAAATAAAACAAAAGCGTACTGACGCTATTCTTCAGGAACTCATTCCTGAAGCGATCTCCCAACTCAATGATTCCCGTATGCACGAATTAGATGTCATAGAAGTCAAATGTGCGCGTGGTCGCAGTGATGCCAAAGTCTATCTTGACCCGCACAACTATACTGATCAGGAGCGTCGCGATTTTCTCAAGCAGTTGAGAAAAGCCCGTCCTATCATCGAAGACCACTGTCTCAAAGATCAGGGTTGGTTTCGCTGTCCAAAACTGGCTTTTGAATTTGATGACCAGTTGGAAAAGAGTAAGTCGATCGAAGATCTTTTTAAACAGATAGAGAAGGAGCCTGGCGATGAGTCTTGAATCCGATATTAAAAGTATGGTCGAGTCCATTGGTCTCGGTCTTTATGATACTGCCATCGTCACTGAAGGTGAAGAGACTATCTATCGCATCAGTGTCATCGCAGAGGGCGGTACCAGTATGGAACAGTGTGTGAAAGCTACGCACCTGATCTCCCCACTTCTGGATGTCACTCCTCCGATCTCAGGCGAATATCGTCTGGAAGTAAGTTCTCCCGGAATAGAGCGCAAGCTCAAGACACTTGAGAACTTCAAGCTCTCTGTAGGTGAGAACATCAGGGGTGCGACTATGACTAAAGAGAAATTTCTCGGCAAGTTGTTACGTGTCGATGGTGGCAGTATAGTCATCGATGACAAAGAAGCCGGTGAGCGCACGATAGCACTTAAAGATATAAGCAAAGCCAGAACATTCTTTGAGTGGTGATGAGTCCCGATCTTTTGATGGGACTGGCTATTGAAGCCGCCTGGAAATATCAGGGACTGACCTATCCGAACCCTGCAGTAGGCTGTGTCGTGACAGGTTCGCGTGGAGAGATACTCAGTATCGCTGCGCATCAAAAAGCCGGAGAGGCACACGCTGAAGTACTGGCACTTAAAGATGCCTATAGACTGCTTAGTGGTGATAAAGCCATTGAGGCGATCACTGAGGCTACCTCTTTACACGACTACCTTCGTAAACATCATGATGGTTGCCTCTCCTCTTCTACGCTACATGTCACCCTGGAACCCTGCTCACATCATGGTAAGACACCCTCTTGCGCTCTATTGATAAAAGACCTTGGTATAAGACAAGTGCATATATCCCATGAAGACCCTAATGCAGAGGCTGCTGGTGGAGCAAATATATTAAAAAGTGCTGGAGTCGATATCACAGAGGGAGTGCTTCATGATGAGGGCTCTGAACTTCTAGCGCCGTTTATCAAGTGGCAAAAAGAACGTTTTGTCTTTTTTAAGTGGGCGCAGCGCCTTGATGGGACAATCGATGGCGGTACTGTCAGCTCTCAAGAATCACGTAAGAAGGTCCATGCGATGCGCGATGTCTGTGATCTTTTAGTCATCGGTGGTAATACGGTACGTGAAGACAGACCGACTCTAGATGCACGTCTCGTGGGCGGCAAGGCACCCGATATCCTGATTATCTCGCATGAGAAAGTGTTCGATAGAAACATACCGCTGTTTGATGTCCCGGGAAGAGAAGTCTTTATCTCAGATAGTCTCGAACCGATAGAGACCTACAAAAATATCATGATCGAAGGCGGTCCGGGTATGTTCGCATTGACAAAAGAGATCGCAGATAGGCATCTTTGCTTTCTCGCAGCCAAAAGCGGTGGTACAATACCGTTTACAAAAGAGAGAACAGACTTTACAATACTTCATAGCTTGCGTTCAGGTGAGGATATGATGATGTGGTTAAAAGGGTAGTAGTGGAAAAACAGGAAAAGATAGTCTCGATGTTTGACGATATAGCACCGACGTATGACACGGCAAATCGTGTCATGAGTATGGGTGTAGATAAAAGCTGGCGAAAAAAGGCGTGTGATAAAGCTTATGAGTTCTATGGCAAGGATGAGATAGAGCGAATCGTCGATGTCGCCTGTGGGACTGGAGATATGATGGGCTACTGGCAGCGTCGTGCGGGCAGTGCTGGTGTCAAGGTGTCACATATAGTCGGTGTCGATCCATCTGAGGGCATGGTCAGTGTAGGGCGTGAGAAGTTCCCCGATCTTGAGTTCAACATAGCCAAAGCTACGGAGATACCACTTGAAGATACTTCTGCAGACATTCTCAGTATCACCTACGGCATCCGTAATGTCGTTGAACGTGAAGCTGGACTAGCTGAGTTCAACCGTGTTCTGAAGCCGGGTGGATTGGTCGTGATCTTGGAGTTCATGAAGAACGAGAACCCATCACTACTAGGTAAAGTACGTGATTATTATATGCATAAGATCTTACCTAAAGTCGGTGGTTTTATCTCAAAGAACCTTGAAGCGTATGAGTACCTTCCCAACTCGATCGAAGGCTTCCTGACGGTCAAGAACATGCAAGAGGAACTCGATGCCGCCGGTTTCGATATGCTATTTACTAAAAGCTTCTCGATGGACATCTCGACACTACTGATCGCCAGAAAACGATGATGACTCCACTGTCCGTCTCTTCACTGACGGAACAGATAAAGAACCTTCTTGAGACTACTTTTGTACGTGTGAACGTAGAGGGGGAGCTCTCTCGTATAACCTACCATAACAGCGGACATATCTACTTCACACTAAAAGATGCTGGTGCATCCATCAGCTGTGTCATGTTCCGTGGTAATGCGTCAAAACTCCGTTTTCGGCTGGAAGAGGGACTGAAGGTCTTTCTTGATGGTGCGATCACACTCTACAAACCCAGAGGGCAGTATCAGCTAAACGCATTTATGATCGAGCCTGCCGGTCACGGCGCACTTGCTTTAGCATACGAACAGCTTAAGCAGAGACTCTCGGAAAAGGGTTATTTTGACCCGCAGTATAAAAAGAGTATCGTAAAGATGCCCAAGAGCATCGCACTTATCACATCAGCGACGGGGGCGGCTTTACAGGATATGCAGCGTGTCGCCGCACAGCGCTGGCCGCTGGCGGCCTTGGTCATCTATGACACCATTGTCCAGGGTGCAAATGCAGCACCGTCGATAGTACGTGCCATAGAGGCAGCTGACAGCGCAGCTCATGATGTCATAGTCCTGAGCCGGGGCGGCGGCAGCATCGAAGACCTTTGGGCTTTTAATGAGGAAGTAGTGGCTGAAGCGATCCACACGGCACAGACTCCTGTCGTCTCAGCTGTCGGGCATGAGATCGACTGGTTGATATCAGACTTTGTCGCTGATCTGCGAGCTCCAACGCCAAGTGCCGCCATGCAGATGATCTTGCCTGATCAGAATGAGATGCTGCAGAGCATCGATGTGATGATGAGTCAATATGATGCGCTCATACAGCAGCGTTTTCATCGTAGTAGTGAACAGTTGAAGCATCTTCAAAAGAGTTATGAACACCACTCCATCGAAATGCGTCTTATAAACAAAAAAGAGGAGATAGTTCAGCTCCAAAAGCGCTTCTCGCAGACCATTGGCTTTAAGATAGAGCACGCTTCGCGTCTACTCGCTCCCTTGAGTGGTGAACTTGTGCGGACGTTTCATAGTGTGTTAAACCATAAAAAAGCAAGACACTCAGACTTACAACGTCTTTTTGAGGCCAATGACCCCCGTCTTAAGAGTAAGCGGGGGTTCGCACAGCTGTCGATCGATGGTAAGGTAGTAGATCTTGCAAGCTTAAAAGTTGGTGACCACTTTGATGCTATGGATGCTGAGTTGATAGTGAGGGCTGATGTGTCAGATATTCGGCCAGTGAAAGGGTAAGTGATGAGAAGAAGAGAGTTCTTAGTACATGCGGGCAAAGTGAGTCTGGTCTCGGCAGCAGCATTTAATTTTGGTTGTAGTATCAGTCCGATAGTCGATGAGCGACCAGGTAAGACGGCGCTTATCTACGGGAGTAGATATGGTTCGACAAAAGAGACGGCTTATTGGGTAGCTGAAGGTATTGAGCGTGATATCGATGTTCTGGATGTAGAGGCTATCGACTTTGAGGTCATTATTAAAAAGTACGATCAGTTCATCCTTGGTTCCGGGATCTGGATCGATGGGGCACATGTAAGACTTATGGAGTTATTGAAAGCGTATCCTACTGAGATTGAGAGTAAGATCATAGCTTCTTTTATCGTCTGTGGGACACCGGGAGATGATGAAGCCGGTAAGCTAAGGCTGAAGGGTTACTTTAAGAAGTTTCATGCGCCATTAGCTGTTAAACCTGTGGTAAATGCAAACTTCGGTGGTAGGATGGTCATCGACAGGCTAAATGATAAAGACCGTTTATTGTTAGACAACTTCTATCGTAATGTACTGAAGAGACCTTTTATCAATTGGGACCGGATGGAGCCGAAACAGGCAAAAGCATTTGGTGTAGAGCTAAATATCGTCGTAAAAGGTTGAGATGCGTCTTTTTTCAATGATAATCGTCAGTATGATCGGTCTGCTTTTTTCTGCGTGTACGCAAGAACATATTGAGAAAGAGATAATAGAGCAGACATCTGAAAAAGCAACAAAGACCTTTGTCTATACTTGTGAAGATGACTTCCAGTTCACTGTAAGGAGAGAAGGTGATGCGACCTGGCTTTTCCTTGCGCAAAAGACGGTCACTTTGGCTCAGGTAGAGTCAGCATCAGGGATCAAATACCGTGATGATGATGTACTGTTTTGGGCTAAAGGGGAAGAGGCACTGCTTGAGCTTAGTGATAAGAGGTACCGTTGTAAGAGTGACCGTAAGCAGGCTATCTGGGAAGCAGCCAGACTTGATGGCTACGATTTTAGAGCTACAGGAAATGAGCCGGGTTGGCATCTTCTGATCAATGCGCGTGAGATCGACTATATTGGGGATCATGGACAGATACATCATCACTTTCTCGGTGTAGACCTTAGCGTAGACGAACAGCAAAATAAGAGCACATATAAAGCTATAGAAGGCAGTCATGAACTATCGATCACCCTTGAGGCAAAGAAGTGCCTGGATAGTATGAGCGATGACAGTTACGAGACAACGGTCACACTGATGATCGATGGTAAAGAGCTGCATGGGTGTGGTAAAACGCTACATTGATCTTATAAGTATCTTGATCTGACTTTACCCCTATACGACCTTTCCTGAGCCTTTACACCATTTGATCTAAATAATATTAATATCTATCACACAAATATATCTGGAGTGACTAATATAATAAAACTTGATATAATATTATAAAGATAGATGACCTAGGACTATATGATGAGGATGATCACACTTTTATTATCATTGATCGTCACGACTCTTTATACGAAAGAGCAGGTACTTACTATAAGCACAGGGTTCGCACAACCTGAGGCGACACTTGTCGCAACTGTGCTGCAGGAGGGTTTTGATAGAGCAGGGATCGATCTGATCTACCAGGTATTGCCAAATCAACGTTCTTTGATCAATGCGAATAATGGTGTCAACGATGGAGAAGCGGCAAGGATCTGGGAGATCGACAAGAGCTATCCAAACCTTATTCGTGTGGGTGTACAGACACATTTTATACAACTTGTCGTCCTGAGTAGAAAAAAAGTCTTTATCGATGAACTTTCTGACCTGAAGAAGTACCATGTAGGTATCATCCGAGGTATGAAGATAGCAGAAGAGCTGGTACGACAAGAAGCTCCGCTCTCCCTTACTGAAGCAACAGAGCATCTGAGCCTTATCAAGATGTTAGCCAATGATCGACTGGATGTCATCATCACAAATAGGATCGGGTTGTTTACGGGACTAATAGGATCACATAAGGATGAGTTCTATTTGCGTAAAGAGCCACTTATCTCACGAAAATTGTATATGTACCTACATAAAAGACATAAAGCACTTGTCCCAATATTGGAGAAAGCTTTTCGTTCGATGATAGAAGATGGGACCCATCAAAGTATACAAGAGTCTTTTTTAAGAAATATGAAAACAGAGTTCCAGGGTTCCGTCAAGGTGATAGAATATGATCACTAGATTTATCAAAGGTATCTTTTTTCAGAGAAAGATCTCGATAAGATTACTCATACTTACTCTAGTGTTTAGCGCGATGATCACATTCGTCATCACGGTGATACAACTCTATATGGACTACAGAAACGGCCTTAGCTCTATTGATGAGCAGCTCTCATTAGTGGAATCAAGTTATTTGGCAAGTGTCAGTCAGAGTGTCTGGGTCTATGATAAAGAACAGATATATTTGCAGCTTGATGGTATGTTAAGTCTATCTGATATTGGGTACACCTCGATCGATCTTGATGATGGTAGTCATTTTGAACGTGGAGAACCAAATGATCATAGTTTTATAGCAAGGAAATACCCCATCCAATACGTTCAACATGATAAACATGTCGATCTGGGTGAGCTTACCGTTATCGCAGACTTGCATGGACTCTATAAGAAGTTGATGGATAAGGTCATCGTGATACTGTTCTCACAAGGTATCAAGACATTTTTGACCTCGTTCTTCATCCTGTTTATCTTTCAAAGACTTGTCACAGATCATATTCAAAAGATGGTAGATTACACAAGGTCTTTAGTCCTTGATACCTCTTCGGAACCTTTGAAGCTGGACAAACCCATCATGATATCAAAAAAAGATGGAGTCGATGAACTTGATGAACTTGCGAATTCTATCAACAGTATGCAAAGCCAGATATATAAGACTTTTCATGATGTATCGAACGAGCTAGAGAAAAGGATCATCGCGGAACGCTCTCTGATCGAGTACAAAAAAGCATTAGATGCCAGCGCCTATGTATCTAAGTACGATCTTGATGGAAAGATCACGTATATCAATGATGCTCTATTGAAGATAACAGGATACGATGAAGATGAGCTTATAGGAAAGCCAGGTGAGTTGTTAAGGTATCAAGACACCTTGGAGGAAACTCAAGATATGCGATGGAGAGTGATACAAAACAAGCAGGTGTGGCATGGGAACATTGAGAACAGGAAAAAAGATGGAAGTCCGTTCTATGTCCATCAGACTATCATCCCTATCTTAAATACGCAGGGTGATATTGTCGAGTATATCTCATCGAGTAACGATATCACAGAACTCGTAGAGAATAGAAAAGCATTGGAAAGACTTTATAAAAGTGATGCACTTACGGGATTGGGAAACCGTATGAGACTATTAAGTGATATCGCAGATGCACGTAAGCCGGCGATGGCGATCGTCGACATCGATGACTTTAAAGAGATCAATGACTTTTATGGGGACTTTATCGGAGACAAAGTCATCATGGAGTTCGCTGATCGCTTAAAGCATAATGTACAAATGAGCTGTTTAGAAGTATATAGGTTACATGCAGATCAATTTGCCCTGTTGTGTACAGAATATACGTGCCAAAAGTCATTTGAAGAGACTATCAAAGTGGTGATAGAACGCTCGACACGACAAAATATCATGCTGCAACAGTATGAGATACTGATCGGGGTGACTGTAGGGATCGCGAGTGATAAAAAAGATCTCAATATCAATACAGATCTGGCATTGAAAAAAGCGAAAAAAGAGAAGAAGAACTATGTCACTTATCATAAGGACTTCAATATAGAGAAAGAGTATGAGAAAAACCTTGAATGGACGAAAAAACTCAAAAAAGCACTTGACGAGGGTCGGATCACTGCATTTTTTCAACCTATTTATAATCAACACAGTCAAAAAATAGAGAAATTTGAAGCCCTTGTCCGAATGATCGATGTCGATGGCTCGGTCATCTCTCCTCTTTTCTTTTTGGAGATCGCTGTAAGATCTAAGCTTTATTCTAAGATAACGATGCTTATGATCGATAGAGCGATCGATGCAGCTATTCGTTATGATTATCAGTTCTCGATCAACTTTACCATAGATGACATACTAAATAGTGAAGTCACTGTACATCTGATCAAACGGATCAAAGAGAACGCGATCGGTCATAAGATCGTAATAGAACTGGTAGAATCAGAGAGTATTGAAGACTTTGAAGAGATCTTTGTATTTATAGAAGAGATCAAAGAGTTGGGTTGTCAACTGGCTATTGATGATTTTGGCACAGGATACTCTAACTTTGAGTACCTTCTTAGACTCAATGCTGACTATATCAAGATCGATGGTTCTTTGATAAAAAACATCGGAAAAGATAAGCATATGCGTCTGGTCGCTGAGAATATCGTCGCTTTTGCCAAGATCGCCAATATGCGTACTATCGCCGAGTACGTTTATGATAAGGGGGTCGCTGACATCACAGAGACTATAGATGTCGACTGTATACAGGGT
>JADGEC010000159.1 GCA_016744575.1 Sulfurimonadaceae bacterium
GACCATCTCGTTATCAGGATAGCACTCGTCGAACTTGATGATCGAGCGTTTGAACCCCGGCCCCAGCACTTTGTTGTCGTATCTGATCTCTTTAGTCATGGTGTTGAACGTTATCAGCATCTTGGGGCGTGCACCCCCGACTGGCGAAGCGCCGTTGATAAGACTCATGAGCTTATCGATCGAATACGCTTGCTGTCCACCCTCTCTGATCTCTCTCATCTCGTCATGAAGCGCTTTAGCCTTAAGGGTCGTCTCGACATCGCGACTACTTTGATACTCCTTTGGCTGGTATTCGATGGCACCCATCCCTCTGTCGGCTATGAACGTCAGTTTGTCTAGTGACGTCACCTCATTTGACTTGAGACCTTGCCGCTCGAAATAGCGATAGATAAACGGCATACCATGCTTGTCTGGAAGGGAATGGTGAAACACCCCGGCCATGCCATGATAGATATCGGGACTCTCCGGATTGGTATAGGCATCGGTGATATCCTCAGTGCGGAGCTTGATGGGTGATATCTCATAGCCGGTCTTATGGAAGTCCGGGTCATATTGGAAGTAGACCCTTCCTTGATGTTCTATCATCGTCCCGATCTTGTGTCCGTAGATATAGGCATCGACTTCAAGTAGTCTTTGCTTTCTTCTAGCCATGTGGTCTCCTTATCCTCTGAGGCATCTCTTTCTCTTTTGCAGCATCTCGAATATCGTCAAGCGTGCGGATCTTCTCATAATGGACAAGTCCTTTAAGGTTTGTCTCCATACCTAGTGCATACATGATCTTTACCAGGCGGAGCAGACTGATCTTTTTCTCATACAAAAGACTTTGATAAGCCGAACGGGAGATATCAGCTTTTCGGCACACGTCCGTCTGTCTAAGTCCCTTCTTCTTTCTGGTCTTCTCTATGGTCTCGACGAGTGTCTCGATGAACTCAGATGGTGTACTTGACATCATGTTATACCTCATATTGTATGCACTATAGTCATTATTTCTATTTAAAGCTTTGTATATCAATCATTATATCATATGTATCGTACAGGTTGGTCATAGATATCACTGATGTGACATACAGCAAGAGATACGAAAGCGGCAGATACAGTTATCCAGCGGATGTGTTTTATGGGGGTCGCTAGAGAAAATGGAAAGAATAGCCATGCTATAAGCCTAGGTCGAGACAGAAAGACCTATCAGGAGGTACTTTTCGCTGATAGCGTTCGAAGCTTATCCAACCGCTTCTATGCTTCCATCGATGTCATAGGAGAGTATGACGTATCACACATCGTTTACTTGGCAACGAAGACATCTGCTATGATGCAGTACACTATAATCAATCTATTCTATGAGGATATCCATGAACGACAAAGGTTATCAGGTCCTGATAGACAATGCCTACCCATACCACTTCGCATTCGATAAAAGAGTTGCATTGGAAGTCGCAAGAGATCTCAACCCAAAAGCACTATCACTTATCAAGAGACACTATGACATGGGAAAGAGCGAACCGCTTTCATCAAGTCAACTCGCCCATGCTCTTGCTTCCTGCGATATCCGAAACAAAAGGCCGAAACGCGAGAGGATAGACTTGATAAGAAAAGAGCTTTCTGATTATTGGAAGACTAGACAGAGAATCTCTATTGAGGAGACAAAAAAACGCAGGCGTACCATCTTGCACGACTAAGACATCTTGATGATAAGATAGGATCGGCAGTATTCAGTGACCCTAACGACCTATTGTCATACCCTATCAGTAAAAAAGATCTGGGCGCTCTTAAAGAACGTTTGTCAATGTAGTCGTATCAGTCGCAGACAAGACCTATTCGTTACTGTTTTATCAAAATATTGTGGAGTGAAGTATAGTGCAGCACAGATAGGTCATGTCCATGATCATGATGTCATCGATCTGCTGATATATGGGAATCACCCAAAAGAGTGATAGTCACGCGAAAACGAGTGACTAAAAAGAGAAGGGCAGGACAAAAAGCCATATATCACTCCTTTAAGTCAATATATTGATATTATCGTTGTAGCAGGGTGCATATGACAACACTGCTTTCCTGATGTCGTAGATAGGGGTCCGTCGGAACAGATAATCAAGTAATAAAAGGTATTTGATGAGTAAAAAAAGAGAGAGCATTGAAGAAGATAGGTAAATGCCCTTATTGTGAAGACGGTGTGGTGATGATGGAGCAGAAACCTGTGCAGGGAGTAAAGACGCGTGTCTATTCCTGCAGTAATGTGAAGGTGACGACAGAGGATGATGGAGATACCTGGGAGCAGACAGGGAGCTGTCAATATACAGTCTGGGGACATTCTCTGAAGCGATACGGCGGAAGTATCAGTCCCAAAAACGTCAAAGAGCTGCTTGACTCCGGACAGTTCATCGCGACACTTACTAACCGGTATGGACAGAAGTATCAAAAGTATGTCATCACAAATGAGCAGTATGGATTAGAGGTGCTTTTTTCTGAAGAGGTAGAGAGTCCTGAAGAGATATGAAGGGCAAAGGAGAAGAGCGCTTACGCAGGAGTAGTAGGCAGTGCTGGTGGCGCTCAGATGAGATCTTTCTATTTGACTAAAACTGACTTACTTCTTCGAAGACTTTTTACCCACCTTTGTAGTCAATAGACTGCACTTTTATTGTAGTCAAAGCGGATATCAGCTGAGCATCAGGTCTAACACACGCCCCACAGTCACTCAAGATCGTTGCCTGACGTATCATCGTCTCTACATCTCCTTTGCTGTCATCTCGATCGCATCTGCGCGTCCGATGATGAGCTTTTCAAGCTTTTCTACAAAGGCCTTCTCATCACTACTTAGAACGACCGAATCAATATCTCTTTTTGCAAGTGCTTTTTTAATATTTAGCGATACTATCAGCACCTGCTTCGACACAAGCTTCGAGGTGTAGCCAATAGCTTCGGAAAAATCGTGCAGGTCAGACGGCTTTATGGCATTTGGGTCGAACTCGTCCCCAAACGCAATCGCCACCTCTTGAGCATACTCCGGGTGCATCGCAATACTCAGCATGTCATAAAGTGGTGCCGGTTCCATCCCCTTTTTACCCAGCAGGAAAGAGATGTTCTTGCCGTGCGCATCCGCATTGCTGATGATGAGGTTGAAGATGGCCCAGCGCAGTACAAAGAGTGACGACCTGGCTGGGTTTCTACAGTTCTTTGCGACATCAAATAAAAGCTTAAAGCTCACACCGCGCCGCTGACTCTGCTCCTTGCTTTTGATACCGCCCTCCCTCTCATACTTCAAGATAGGACTGAGATCAAGTGCCTGGCAGCCATCTATCACATGGATCCGTTCGACATGTCCACTGTCTATGAGCTTACGGTCGAAACGCTTGACGAGCAGTGCGGAGTGTCTTCCAAAACGCTTCAGTTCCACATCTGCCGTCTCCAGACCGCTCAGCTTTGCCAGCCGCATACAGAAATACTCGTTCAATATGACATGTGATCCTATCCTGCGTTCGAATTTCAATATATGCGTTGATGCCAAAGAGCCGTCACCTAATCCGATCTGTCCCTCTTTTACAAAGACCGGAAGCTTCTCCTGGACACCAGCAACACTTGATCGCTCTTTTCCATCCCAGAGTGCGATGCTCCTGGTATCCATCTCATCTATGCGTTCACTCAACTCTTTCTTGCCGATCACCCTGAATGTGGCGGCAGGGTCTAAGGGCAGTTGACCGAATATCAGAGCCCCCGACACATCCCTACCTATCTCACGGATCAGAGCGAACGTGTTCTCTTTTGAAGCTGCGATGAACCTGGCCAGACCGTCAAGCCCTCTCCCCTCAGGCAAAAGGTTTCTTAAAAAGCGCTCGATCGTCCTGGGAGGTACATGGCCATCGATCGGAATATGCGGAGAAAGGGGGAAGCCATCTTTCTTCCACGCGTCATCATAATAGATGACGAAGAGCTCGTTTTTTGGATCGTAGGTCAATGCTCCAACGCGCCTGCCGTTAAAAGAGATGTCCAGGACATCAAACATCCGCTTCCTCCCACGGCTCAAACATCAGTCTGATGCCAAGCCCTTCGCATATCTTTAATACAGTAGATAGCCGTATGCCCGCCTTTCCATTTTCGACATTACTCAGGGTCGGTGCGGATACCCCGCACAACATCGCCATAGTCTCAAGATCGATTCCCTGTGCCGTCCTGCTTGCTCTGATAAACCGGCCGACACTCTTGACACTTAGCGGAGCATCAAAATCCGGAGCCTCTGTTTTTACAACATTCCTGGCCATAAGCCCTCCAATATCATTAACTATTATTAAATTATAGCTGGGAAAAGGCTGATTTTACATATAACTTTAACAATAGTTAATTTAATTGTAAAAATTACTCTTATCTGTGCATAAACTAAACAAGTATTAATGGTATTTCTTTTTTGTACCATCAAAAGGTTTGGCTCTGTATCTCTTGTCAGATCAAAATAGCTCATAGATCTTAAAGCACACCTCTCATGTTCCTGAGAAAGAGAACAGGATGAGTAAAGGAGCAGACCTGATCGGAGATGCTTTATCTTTGATGACCTTTTAAGACACAAGAAGAGCCCATTAGAATAGATATTACATGATGTTACAATAGCCTTCAGTGATATATAAATAATAAAATATTGTTCATATGGCTCTATAATGTCTAATATAAAACAAAATATTGTTTATTGTGATACAATCATGTAATAGTCTAAGCAAAGGAGCAGAGATGGATTCAGTAGAAGTCTGGATGTGGGGTGAGAAAGTCGGACTTATTGTACAAGAAGGAAATACGCTCTTCTTTGAACTCAGCTCTGATAGACATCGCCGTATCTCTCCTTTTCTATTCAGAGAGACACTCACTATAAAAAAAGTCCTTGACGCCGGTAATGATATCAGTGAGGTCGGAGTGATAGCTGATGCGATGCCTGGCGGGTATGGCTCTGGTTATCTAAGCAGGTTCTTCACCGATGAGTTTGGCCGGAGACCCTCTGTCGTAGAGACACTCTCTTTTGTTGGAAGGCATGGGCTTGGAGCACTGGAGTTCAGACCAGAGAGCATGGCATCGAAGATCGATGCAGAACTGTTTCTCTCTTTAGAGGAGTTAAAGACCCAGAGCCGAAAGGTCTACGAAGGGGAGCACACTTTTGAGTTGGCAAAGCTGGTCGCAGTCTCTAATAGTGCAGCTGGCGGAGCAAAGGCCAAAGCAGTCGTTGGATTTGATCCTGAGAGTAGAAAGATACATATCTCCCAGAAACATGACGATGAGCCTGCAGGCTTTAAGAAGTGTATTGTCAAGTTCAACCCAAAGACCGGCTCAGAGAAAGAGAGATATAACGATGAGATCAAAGCAGAATATCTTTACACCCTTTTGGCTAAAGAGGTGGGAGTGAGGATGAGTGAGGCTTGGATCATGGAGGAGGATGGTGTTGACTATTTCATCACAGAGCGTTTTGATGTCAGTCCGCAAGGTGAGCGTATCCACATGCACTCCTTAGCCGGACTTTTTGGACATGATGCATCCTCTTTTACGATGGGTTATGAGATGTTGTTCAGAGCGGGACTGAACCTTCCGGTATCACAAAGGGACAAAGAGCAGATGTTCAAGACGATGGTGTTTAACCTTGTCTTCTCCAACCGGGATGATCACTCAAGGAACTTTGCGTTCTTGATGGACAGGGATGGTCGGTGGAGCTACTCTCCCGCATATGATCTGACCTACTCAGTGCATAACTATGGTGCCAATATGCATCAGTTGACTATCAACAAGAAGCCGGCCCATAAGGTACGCAGTATTGGGATCGAGAAGATGGCCAGACTTTGTGGTGTGAGCGACCCTTTGCATGTGATAGCGGCGATGATCGAAGTGAAACATGAGAAGATGCACATACTGGCAAAAGAGCAGGGGTTACCGTCAAGCTTCGCAGATGAAGTCATCGACCATACGGCTGAGA
>JADGEC010000031.1 GCA_016744575.1 Sulfurimonadaceae bacterium
TCTACGATCAGTATGACTCTATGGTCCAGACCAACACCATCAAAAAAGGTGGTCAGCTTGATGCCTCGGTCGTCCGGGTCAAAGAGAATGGTAAAGCGCTGGCGATGAGCGCGGACTGTAATGTCCGTTTCTGTTATGTAGACCCCAAAGGTGGTGCAGCAGCAGCAGTCATCGAATCAGGACGTAATGTCGCGATGAGCGGTGCTCGTCCATTGGCGATAACAGACTGTCTAAACTATGGAAATCCGGAAAACCCTGAAGTGATGTGGCAGTTCGCAGAGGGTTGTCTCGGTATCAAAGAAGCGTGTGCAGAACTGACTACACCAGTCATTGGTGGAAATGTCTCTCTATATAACGAGACCAATGGAGTCTCTGTCTTCCCGACACCATCCATAGCGACTGTCGGTGTCAACGACGATCAGAACAAGGTCCTATTATCAAACTTCCAGAGTAGAGGTAACCTGCTTTATATGGTAGGCGAGACTCGTTCAGAATTTGGTGGCTCTCTCTATATGAAAGAGATCTGCGGTACGGTTGCTGGGGAACTGCCTGTGATAGACTATACAAAAGAGCTTGCACTCTGGGACCTGGTCATCGAAGCCAACAAAAAAGGCTTACTTGCATCTGCTAAAGACCTTAGCTCGGGCGGTGCGGCTATCGCACTTGCCAAGATGGCTGCGACAAGCGGATTAGGATGTAGTGTAGGGATGAAGGTAGACGACGAACGTGATATCTTTGCTGAGTCTATGTCAAGAGCTATCATCGAAGTATCGTTAGAGAATGCGGAAGCATTTGAAGCGATGACGACTGGCCTTACCTGTGAAAGAGTAGGTACAGTCGGCGGAAGTTCACTCTCGATCAACGATGTCAAGATGACACTTTCTCAGCTTGATGAGATCTACTTCGGTACTTTCAAAAGTGTCGTCGAAAGAGACATCTAGCCCTTTCAGCTCTTTTGGGCTTTTTAGCCTGAGTGGCCTACGGTCACATCCATAGATCTCCAACTCTTTTATCTCTAACAACATCAAAAAACTCGGCTTATACTATAATCTGAAAAAGGTCTTTCATGTCAAAGATACATCTGATAGGTGGAAACGGTTATGTCGGTGCCCTGTTACATAACTATCTGAAGGCTGCCGGACATGAGGTGGAACTGGCTTCATATCGTTTGCCTGACATAGTAGAAGAGAGTATCGAGGCAGATATCGTCATCCACCTTGCTACTGTCGGAGGTGGCAGCAAACACAAGTTGCGTGAAGGCTGGGATGATAGTGAGAAGATGTATGATGTGAACATCAATGGGATGAAGGCTTTACTGCTGGGATTAAAGAGTAAAAAGACAAAGATCATTTTTCTCTCATCAAGTTCAGTCTATGGAAAGTCTGATGATATTCCCATAGTCGACGAGTCTGCTGATCTGCTGCCAGTATCAGAGTATGGACTACAGAAAGTAGCATCAGAGAGTATCTTGAGAGAGAGTGAGTTCGATTGGCTTATCCTTCGGCCATGTTCGATCTATGGGCCTTCGACTGGCGATAAGATCGGTAACTCATTTTACAATGTCCTTGTCGAGCATGCGATAAAAAAAGGTAGTATCACGATGATGGGTGGGAATCAGAAGGATGATGCTGTCTATCTGGTCGACCTGATCTCTATCATCGTACGTTCATGTGCAGGTGAGTGGCACTCCAGAGAGATCTTCAATGTCTCTGGAGAGATGATGGCCGTAGAAAATATCGTAGATCAGCTCGTAAATAGTGTAAAAAATATTGGACTTAGCTGTGATGTAAAAGCAGTGGAGCATGTTCAGCAACCGCATCTCCTTTTAGATAACAGTAAACTTCTTGATGCCTTTTCAGATTGGAGACATACACCATTGGAAGTATCATCACATGCGCTTGTGACGAACTATCTCAAAACGTCAGTCAAGTAGGTCCCAGACACCGTTCTCCTCTAAAGAGGTCATATCGGACTTTTTAAGGCCAAAATCGACCAGACTCCTTTTGACAAGTTCTATACCTGAAGGTACAGGGTTCGGACTTAAGACATCGTCTCCAAGCCATTCTGTAAGGATCCATGCGACTTCATCAAAGCCAAGGTAGTAACGAGCAGAAGTGCCCCCGGAGAACCTGCCGTTCATCTCAATAGCCTGGTAACCGTGTTTGAGATCTTTTTTTAACTGGATGTTAAATGTCCCGCGCCAACCTTCTTCAGCTGCATGTCTGGCAAACCTAAGAGCTATCTCGACTAACTCCGGGTCACTGTTACGATCCATCCGCTCACATTTTCCACCGACCATCTCTGATGTGAATCCCAATGATGGACCGACTTCTCCATCTTTAGCGATAAGCACCTGGACAGCATGCAAACTCTTCTCCGGGACCTCCCAGATAAAAGGGAGGCCAAAGGTCGTATCTAACTCGATATCTGCTTGCCCAAACAGTGGTTGGATGGCGTAGTCAGGTACACTCAGGATATTATCAAGCTGGCTCTGATCAGTGACTACCCACATACCTCGTGAACCGTTACCCTTGCTTGGTTTGGCTATTAATGGGAACCCAAACTTCTCTGCAAGTGCTTTTGTATTTATGAGGGCATCATCTGAGGAGGTGTCGACTGTCGGAGCAAAAGGGAGTCCATACTTTTGTGAGAACTCAAAGCTCTTGACTTTATCATCCATCACTTTTGCAAAGCTGACACTTCCTGCCAAAAAGATATCTTGTAGTCCCGGCATCTGCTCTTTGAGTCTTGCAAGGATGACGATATCATCATCTCGACCTGGTATGACAAGATCTGGCTGCTCTTTGATGATGATCTCTTTTAACTTGTCGACATAGGCTTGCTCATCAGCAGCAGCGGGGACAAGATAGGTGCGATCACATCGGTAGTTGTTGGCTGCATCTACCTGAGAATTGGTAGCGATGATCCTTAATTTATTTCGGTTCTCATAGAGAGAGTCCAGGATGTTCTGTCCTACTAGGCTACCGACACTGGTGATCATGATGCTCTTTTTCAATATCTCTTCCTTGTGCTTATAGTTTACTTCTTAATGCTGTCAACCAGTTCTTATACTCTAATGATGTAGTCTGTTTGAACTCATCATCCAATAGCCCCGGGACACGGAGCCACAGGAGTGTTGGGCGCTTACTTTTTTTTGCTTTTTCTAACTGGCCTTGAAACGTCTCTCTATCTTGACTATAGGTCGCTTTCATGCCAAAGGAGTTTGCAAAAGCAAGCCAGTCCACTTTCGGTAGGTCAGAAAATGCTTTGATCTCTTGACTTTTAGGCAGACTGATATAGGCTCGGTTGTCTCCGACAATAAAGATGATAGGCAGTCGATATCTGACAGCAGTCATCATCTCTGCTCCATGCATACGCATCGAACCATCACCAACGATCGAGATGACTGGCTTTTTAGGGATCGCAAACTTTGCCCCTATGGCGGCGCAGATACCGAAACCCATAGGGGAGAGGGTGTCAGACTGGATGATGGACCTTGGCGTATGTGCTCGCAATAACATGCTTCCTGCACGGCGAAGCTGGCCTGCATCAAGGCAGTAGACAGTGTCATCAGGCATGACATCGTCAATGACTTCAAACATCTCAAGGTAGGAGACCTTATCTTTGTAGTGCACAGGCGTCTGCTTGGTAGGAACGACACTTGATAATGCCTCAAGCCACGCTTTTCGAAACTCGACTGATCTCTTCTTGACTGGATGATCTGCATGGGCTTTAGTCCACGCTTTGAGCGTACCCGGCATCAGTCTTGTGATCTTGATGGAAGGGTCTATATACTGCTTTATCAGTGCTTCGGTCACTCCTATGGCAAAGATCTGATCTGTCAAAAGAGGGGAGTCCACACTTAGTGCTTCCAAAGCACGAAAATCGCTGTTAAAACCTATGTGCCCAAGTGACTCTCGATCGCTCTCAGGTATGATCCCTCTAGCCTTCATATCGGTGATGACACCGATCTGGTTTTTTCTGATAAAGTCGGTCAATCTTTTACCCTCGATCGTTCCCAAAGCCAGATGACCCAATAAGATGACCGTCTTTCTTTTTTTGTCAAAATCGATGTCAGGGACACCTTCTGTGATCCGTAACGTGGCAAATCTGTTTTGATCATCCATGTACTGATGCATCTTGATATCAATATTGGCTATCTGTATGTCAACGGGTATCTGGACATGAAGTGGTCTAGACCTGGCGGTACTCTTGACCATCGCTGTGATGATGCTCGATAGCTCTTTAGGATGCCTGCAGATGATGGACTCTCCGATACTCTCTTTGAAGATGGCACTGTCATTGGTCCCTTTTGGACTGGCATCTTGAAACTCGCCATGTCCGTGATGATCCTCAGGGATATTACCGGTGATAAACAAGACGGGGACTTTATCTGCTTTGGCGGTGATACCTGCACCTGTCATATAGGCTGCCCCTGGGGCTCCGGTGGACATCACTACGCCCATCTTGCCTGAAGCTCGGGCGTAACCGATGGCCATAAACGCAGCAGCTAACTCATGTGTGGCTATGACTGCCTTTAGTGACTTCATCTTATAGAGAGCCTTGACCAATGGTGTTATCTGTGCACCGGGGATCAAGAAGATGTATTCGACACCCATTTTGACGATCTCTTGCAGCAGGGCTTCAGCGACAGAGCTCTCCTGATATTCCAAATGTATACCTTAAATGTTGGTTTTATGAACTCTGTTTTTCAGAGTACACTCTTGCAGTATTTTGCGATCTGTCCATCCATCACAATGTGTCAAGCCTGAAAAGCAGGTTAATAATACTGATTATAGTTGATTGTAGTTAATAAAAACATCTTTTTTGCTTTTTATCCACGCTATCGCGACGATCACATCGTTTTAGAGCAGGATAAAAATGATATTGCTATAATCTCACAATAAAAGATGAGCAGAGATCTATATCATCTGAGTGTTAAGGAAGTACAATGAAAAAGTCCCTATATTACATCATGGCATCAATAGTGTCGATCGTACTCTATCTAGCCTATATAAATGCCGCAAAGATCTACCCTTTTTATACTCAGTTGACACAAGAACATGTCGGAGTCACTATCGATCTTCAAGGGGGAGCTCAAAAAGAGGCGCATTTTGTTGGTGCTTCCAAATGTGTGGAGTGTCATGATGAGAAGCATGATGCCTGGCATAGCTCACGTCATCCCAAGATGATCCAGGATCCTCAAAAAGACCCATCTGTCGTAGTAGCTGATTTTTCTATCCTGCCTGGAGATGCTGACTTCTCATTGAAAGATGCCATCTATACGGTGGGTGGAAAGTTCAAACAGCGCTATATGATGCGTAAAGATATCAATGGTAGTGATGATTATATTCTGGGTAACTATCAATGGAATGTTCAGACTAAGAAGTGGCAGAGTTTTAAGCCCTGGCAGTATTGGTATAAAGATGCTTATCCGCATGATAATGCAAAACTGCCGACCTCAAGGGCGTGCGATGGATGTCACTTCACAGGTTTTATGTCTAAAGAGCAGAGAGTGGATGAAGGGATCGCTTGTGAATCCTGTCATGGACCAGCTTCGAAGCATGTGGAAGAGCCGGATTCAAAACTTTATAAAGCTTCACTTAGTGACCCTGTCAGGCAAAATGAAGTCTGTCTTCAGTGTCATATGCGAAACAGAGATAAACGACTCGAAGATCAGAACATGAGTGCTATCTATGGGGATGCGAGAGATTACCCTCACGGTTATGAAGCAGGTAGGCCGTTAAGTGAGTATAAGATGGTGGCTCCGTTTGTGATGGGACATGAGACCAAGGAGTTCTATGGTAATGGGGCAGCAAAGAAGAACCGCACACAGGGAAATGAGTTTGTCCACTCCATGAAGGGCAAGCATGGCATCACCTGTATCAACTGTCATGATCCGCATACCTTAGAGCCGACTGCTGAGAAGAACAGCGGGAACGATCTTTGCATGAAGTGCCACACCTTCGGCTCTATCATCGGGCCGCATCAGGACTCCCTGCAGGCGCACACCCGCCATAAAAAAGAGTCTAAAGGCTCACTCTGTGTGGAGTGTCATATGCCTAAGGTGGGAAGACATACGGGCAAGTCACCTTTGACAGTCAGAACGCATCTATTTGGCTTTACAACACCGGCTGAGACCATCAAATATGGTATGCCATATGAGACTAATGCCTGTTACACCTGCCATAAAGAGGACAGAGATATGAAGACGCTTCAGGCTGATCTCGAGAGTTGGGGCATGGTAAGCTGGGATAAGCGATGAGCTCTTGATGAGAACTATACTTTTTTTACTACTGGCGATATCTCTTTTTGCGGGACCGCCTATGCTCTCCAATGATCCTTTTGTACCAGACCTTGGTCAGTTCGAGATCAACCTTGCTGCTGAGTTCGAAGATAGAGACGCTACTATCGTGACTGCCCCGATAATAGACTTTAATTACGGGCTTATAAAAGATGTCCAGTTTACTGTTGAAGGGGCTTATGTGACCTCAGAAGAGCAGGGTGACTTCGATGCGCTGGAGTTAGCCATTAAATGGAATTTCTATCAGGATGACTTTTTTGCTATAGCGATCTATCCGCAATACCTCTCTTACCCTACAGACTCGATATTTGATGAAGGTGAAGTGTTCGCATTAAGTATACCGATGAGCTTTGCTCTAGCTGATGATCTTCGATGGGTGGTCGATATCTCCTATGTCAGGGCTGAAGATGCAGAGCATATGGAGATGGGCAGTTATCTGCAGTATAGCTACTCAGAGCACGACTTCTATTTCGAAGCTTATAGCGAGGAGGGTGAGCATGACCATGAACGTCTTTTGCTTTTACAACTAGGTTACCTCTACCAGTTCCATGATAATGTCGCCTTTATGATCGCATTAGGTCGTGAGATCCATGCCGAGGAGAAAAAAGCCATCATCGGTTATAGTGGTCTGCAATTTGTTTTTTGATCTTCCTTATTCAACTATCATCAAAAAAGAGAGATGCCGAGCACCTAGCAAAGAAAAGTAAAAAGACAAAGTGAGAGAGAAAGCGCTTTGAGAGGGAAAATAGATCAGGCGATAATAGCCTGAGTCTGGAAAACCTCCTTGTAGATCTCTAGTGTTGACTAAGATCGAGGCCCAGTCTGATCTACTCTATAATGCTCTTCTCGATCTTTAGTGACATCCCACCTTGATTATCGTCATATATGTTGTCAGATAGTAAAAATGAGACTTCGCTATCTGATCCCAGAAAAAACGTCGTTTGCGTCGCACTTGATAGTGCTAGTTCTGGTGTCTTGAACTGACTCTCACCTGCAGTGTTCACATTCTCATCGATCACATACTGATACTGATTGCTCCAACCCTGTACACATCTCTCATCAGTATAACAGTTGTCAATAGAGGACCATGGTAACCATGCATTGTAATGTGCGGATATCGGTGTGATCGTATAATCTCCCTCTTCCAAAGTCAAGTGTATGGGATTGTCTTCGCCATTGGAGTTGGCATTTAGATTGACGACATATGATCCGTCGTCGAGTGTCTCTATTGATGCGATCTTGTCAGAACCACCATCGCTACCACCACAACCTATCAAGAACAGTGAACTTATCACCAGTATCAATTTGTTTAACATATAGATCCTTTTTTGTTGCCATATAGTATAAGAGAAGTAATAGAAGGATGTATTTTATCCAATTTCTATAATAAAATCAAACGATTTATAATTATATAGAGTATAAAAATATTATTTTATATCTGAGTAGAGGCTTGTCTGCGTGTGAGATATTTACTAAGAAGATGAGATGTGGCCTTCGAGAAGAAGGCTGTTTTAGCTATTTGAGTAGCTCTTTGATATGCGTAAAGTGATGCATCTGCTCTAACCATTGATCAGGCAGTGTCATACCTGATGCACCGAGTATCATGCCGACAATCATACCTCGTGCACTGCTGTCACCACCGGCTTGTGCGTTCTTTATCATTGTGATCTCAAAGTTGTCTTCAAGTGCCAGTAGATGGATGACACCGGTAAAACCGCCGTCGATTCCACAGGCTGGACCAAACTTTCGGATACTTTCAGAGGTATCGTCTTTGACACTGGAGAGTCCCTCTTTGACCCATAGCTCAAACTCAGGAAAACTCTCAAGGCCTCTCAACAGTGCTTCCTTGACAGGACTTCCTTTGACTACGTCGAGTAGCACCTGTGCAAAATAAGCACTGGCATCAAGAGCAAGTGTCGAGTTGTGGGTCATGGAGACGACATCTTTGACCTGAGACAGAAACTGTGAATCAAGCTCTTCGATGAGCAGAAGTGGTGCGATACGTCCACAGATGCTGAGGTCCTGTGAACCGGAACCCCGTGGTAGAGTCTGAGCACTATCTATGTTCTCAAGTGTGTTCCGCGTGGCTCCATCTATATAGCCGTTGTATTCGCGCATGTTTGTCTCCCAGTAGCGCTCAAACCGCTCCAGAGAGAAGTGCTGCTCCTCGATGATGGACTCCAGCAGCAGTAGCATCTGATCACCGTAGTGAGTAAAGTCTCCCGCGCTCTTTCCTTTGTGCCACATCGCTTCGGGGTCGTTTAGGACCTGCCAGTCGATAGGTAGCTTTTCAAGTTGTTCTGGGTCATAGACCCAATGGGCACCAAGTGTATAGGCATCGGAGACAAAGCCTCCTAAAATGGCATTTTTTATACGTTCTTGCATTTAAGACTCTTTTTGAGTTTGATTTCTCTAAGCATAACGAAGAGAGATTAAGATCGCCTAACGCTTGTGATATACTTTTAGTAGATGTAAGCGCGCTTATTATGACTGTTGAGAAACAGGGTCATCCGAGAGAACTGATAGCTATTTGAGAAGGTGTACGGTGATAAAAAGACATTGTAAGAACATACGACCGACAGAATCTTATCTACGTGTCATCCTGGCTACTATGTTGTTGATGTACGTGCTTGAGAACGGTTCGATACTTTCCCTGCTTATGAGTATATATCTGTACTATACAGCATTTACCAGTTCCTGTCTGATCTTCGAACACTTTAAGATAAATGATGCTTATCGAATGCAGAACCACTATCTCTCCCTCCTGCCAGATCATAACTCTTCTGCTGTCTTGATCTTTGATGAAGCGGGAGAGGTCTTATATAAGAACAGTGCCATGGAGAGTGAACTCGCGGGAATCACATCTTCGAAGGGTGTCGGTATCATAGACTCCAAGAAGATCATTGCTGAAAACAGGGTGAAACGCGTCGTATTCGAACATAGTGGACGAAGTTATCAGACGGAGGTCAAAGGCATTGCCAAAGAGAAGTCGATGTTGGCCTACATAACGGATGTGACCGAATTGGTCGAACTGAACAAGGCCGTAGAAGACACCCAACGAGATATCATCTACGCGATGGGTGAGATCGGAGAGACACGTTCAAAAGAGACCGGGAACCATGTCAAAAGGGTGGCACACTACTCAGAGACATTAGCCCTGTTATATGGACTTTCTGAAGAGGAGTCATCACGTCTTAAGATGGCAAGTCCCATGCATGATATCGGTAAGGTCGGCATCCCTGATGCGATCTTGAACGCACCGAGAAAATTGAGTGAGGAGGAGTTTGAAGTGATGAAGACACATGCAGTACTCGGTTATGATATGTTGAAAAGCTCGCATAAACCCATACTTCAGGCTGCTGCGATAGTCGCGCATGAACATCATGAATGTTTTGATGGCAGTGGTTATCCACGTGGACTAAAAGGTGAGGATATCCATATCTATGGTCGTATCACAGCAGTGGCTGATGTCTTTGATGCTCTAAGCTCAAAACGTGTCTATAAAAAGGCGTGGCCTCTGGCTGAGGTAATGGTCTATTTTGATCAGGAGAGTGGTCACTGTTTTGATCCGGTCTTGGTGAAGTTGTTGGTAGATAACCTACATACCTTTGTTCAGATAGGTAATAGATACGTGGATAGTATGGATGAAGATGCTTGAGGTCATCTATCAAGACGAGTATCTTGTCGCCATAAACAAACCCTCCGGTCTGCTGGTCCATCGCTCCATGATCGACCGTCATGAGACGGAGTTTGCACTACAATCAGTACGTGACCAGATAGGGCAGTATGTCTATCCGGTACATCGTCTGGACAAGCCGACTTCGGGAGTCTTGCTATTTGCGTTAAGTGCTGAGGTCGCTAAGGCGATGTCAGAGATATTTCAGGCAAGAGAGACGACAAAAGAGTATCTTACCGTTGTACGTGGATATACCGAGGGACACGAACTGATAGACTACCCGCTCAAAGAACAACACGACAAGATGACAGATAAGAAAGCTAGAAAAGACAAAGCTGCTCAGGAAGCGGTAACGGAGTATTTTCGTCTTGGTACTGTGGAGTTTCCCTATCCGGTGAGTCGATATCCAGTAGCCCGCTATTCGCTGGTTCGAGTCGTACCGCGTACCGGACGAAAGCATCAGATCCGTCGCCATATGAAACATGTCATGCACCCCATCATCGGAGATACGAAACATGGGCGAGGGGAACATAACCAACTGTTTCGAGAGAAGTTCTTTTGCCACCGTCTGTTGTTACATGCCTATGGGCTCAGTTTTGATCACCCTGTCACGGGAGAGAGACTACAGCTTCGTGCAGGTCTTGATGAGCTCTTTAGCTTTATCATGGATATATCGGGCTGGAGTGAGGTCAAGTATTGAACCTTGGAAGTCTTTAAGGCCATGGAAGGAAGCGAGATGGAGATAAGAGTGATGCGTGAGGAGGAACTTTCGTATCTGTTTGAGTGGGCAGCGTCGCAGAAGTGGAGAAGCGAACCTGAGCATATAGCCTGTCTTTTTAAAACAGAGCGTGAAGGTTTTTTTATTGCTTATGTCGATGAGAGACCGGTAGGGATGGTCCTAGCCGTAAGTGTAGGAGAGTCATTTGGGGTCATCAGCAATCTTTTTCTTTTGCAGGAGTTTCGTTTACGTGGCCTTGGAAGAAGAGTCTTTGAACATGCCTTGGAGTATCTAAAAGGACGAACACTCTTTCTTGATAGCGTCATCGGGATAGAGGAGATGTACGCAAGAGATGGGTTTGAAGCTCAATACGATGTGAGTTGTCACGTCTTTCAAACAGGAAGCATCACACTACCAAAGAGCGATATAAAGGTCGTTAAGCATGTAGATATAGAGCGCGTACTTGCATTTGATACAGAAGCTTCCGGTCTTGATCGCCGAGACTATATGCACTGTCTATTGCGTAGCGAAAAGATGGTGTTTCGGGCTGTAGATGATGGCGACAAGCTCTCATCCTATGGCTTGCGCTTTGAGTACGCAGATGGCCATAAGATCATCTTGGCATCGCGTGACATCAATGAGGCAGTGACTCTCTTTTTTGAACTTATAGTAAACATCCGACTTCATACGCCGATATACCTTAGTGCTACGGATAATGAGCCGATGGTCTTAGCCATAATAACACTCCTGAAGATGCAGAGAGTGTCTAAAAATGTCAGGATGATCAGGCAAGTGTGAAGGATGTGATGAGTACCAATAGGATCTATAACTGAGAAAAAAGCTTGATAACGAACACTATATCAGTGCCAATATCATCTCATGTGTCCCGGCCATTTATAGGACCTTATCAAGTGATCTACACACCATGATCTGGAATATCAATAAAGGTTAAGTATGTTTACAAGTAAAAGCAGGGCACTTCTGAATGAGAACGAGGAGTTAAAAGCAAAGATCACCTCTTTGGAAAAAGAGAACGGATCTTTAAGAGAGGAGAACAGCAGATATGCGCGAGTAAATAGTGAGACAGACACTATTGTCAAAGAGAATAAAGTGAAAAGTATGTTGACACAGAACCTTAATGATGGCTGTATCCATGACCTTGATGCTATTCAAAAAGAGATCGCAGGGAATATCGAGACACAAGATGAGATAAATGTGATAAACATGGAAGTGGCACAGATCATTACGGAAGTCGAAGAGAACGTGGACAATATCTTCAACACTGAGGCGATCATACAGATGGCGAACGAACTTAGAAGCAACGCAAATGAGCTAAACAGCAGTGTCAGTTCTATTTCCGATGTGATAGTCCTGATCAAAGATATCTCAGACCAGACTAACCTATTAGCACTTAATGCTGCCATCGAAGCTGCTCGGGCGGGTGAACATGGCCGCGGATTTGCAGTTGTGGCTGATGAAGTGAGAAAATTGGCTGAACGGACGCAAAAAGCGACGTCAGAGGTCGAGATCAATATCAGTACCCTTAAGCAGAACGCTTCTTCTATGCATGAGGATAGTGAAAGACTGGAGGTCGAAGCAAATAGTTCGAGTACCAATCTTGTAAACTTTAAAGAGACACTGCAAAAACTTATCGATAATACCGTCATCATAGAAAAGGACAATCAGCAGGCTACGTATGAACTGTTCGCTACTCTGGCTAAACTTGACCATCTTTATTTTAAAGTAAACACCTATAATGCGATCTTCAATAATACGCAGACGCAACTCTCTACACATCGTGATTGTCGTTTTGGCAAGTGGATGGCGGATGATGGGAAAAAGGTCTTCTCACATACTTCAAGTTTCTCGAAGATCGAGAGACCGCATGCTAGAATACACGATAGTGCGAAAGCAGCACTTGAGTGTATAAATAGTGACGACTGTTTTAAAGATACTGGCGTAGTCATAGGACATCTCAAAAAAGTCGAAGATAGTAGCAGAGATCTTTTTCAGTTGATTGATGAGATGTTGAACGAGATCAAGAGATAAGCACTAAATGCCAAAGGTTTGAGACGAGCTAATATCATGTTTTCAGCATGATCTTAACGGGAGATATTGTAGTCAAATGGAACTGGCACTACTAGTCTAAAGACTGATGCAAGACTTTCACTAAATGAAAGTCTGTGAAATGCTGATATTCCCGTCGGTTAAGTGTAAGAGGTGTCTTAGTGTTAAAAGAAGCCGATGTCAACGTGCATCGACTGCTTTCATGATCTTTCGAAGGTTGTCATAATCTGAATCTTTTCGTCTGTCAAAGCCTGTCGCAGTGGATTTTATACTCGTTAAGATAGAAGTCTCGTCACAGTTGAGAAGGGTATCTTGGATCTTTTTAAAAAGATCACGGTCCATACTGCTATTGGCGACGAAGAGGAAGTCGTGGACAGGTTCACTGGTCGCGATGATATCCAGGTATTTCTCATATTTATGTGCGACAGACTCCTTGATGCCTCCGGCATCATACTTGCCCATGATGACATACTGTGCTACCTTGTCATGGCGTCCGAGAAAGTCATAACGCTTTAGTTTTGTATCGATGTCTGCTTTCATCAGCATGTGCATGGGAAGGTAGTAGGACAAGGTCGAATCTGGTGAACCAAAAGCAAAATGTTTACCTTTGAGTCCTTCGATGCTCCTTATGGAGCTCTCTTTTTTGGTGATGATGACACTGTGGAAGAAGGGGCCTTTACTATTAGTAAGTCCGGCGAGTATTCGTAAGGCATCCGGATCTTTTTTACTTCCAAGGACATAGGGAGATGGACCGATATATCCCAGATCAAAGGTACCATCTATGAACTTCTCTATAGTATCGCGATAGTCTCTACCAGTTTTAAAGCGCACCTCTTTGCCTGTTCGCTGTTCGAGATAGGTCAAAAGAGGCTGTAATCGCTTTTCCATCAGCTCAGGTTTGATGGTCGAGATCGTACCGAAGACCAACACCTCTTTCGCATGAGTGGAAACAGCGACTATGATGATCAAGAAGAGTGTCAACAGATGCTTCATAGAGATATTATAAACAGATGTGTGTTAAAGTAATATCATGTATAAGCGGATCAATTTGGCATATCTGTTCCTTTTCATTTTTATCGAAGGGGCGATAGTCGTACTTTTTCTGAGTAAATATGAAGTGCGAAAAGTAGAGTTTGCTGATTCTCTGATCAGTGATGCCAGATCAAAATATAGTGCGACTATCCACTCATTCGGCACACTTTCAGAAAATTTCTTTTACAACCATGCGGAGAAGCTGGCAAAAGAGGTGGCTTTTGCAGAGCATGCTAATTCGCAGAGAGCCGATGAGGTGCGTGGTCGTCTCATGGATGAATACTCTGAGTTCTTTAAGACTCAGAGGCTTCTGGGGATGGAAGTCCTTCACCTCTTTGATAAAGAGGGAAACTCTTTTTACCGTTTTCATGAGCCATCACTTCACGGAGACCCTATCTACAGACAGCGTTTCTCCTTACGTCATATGCGTGAGCACTTTATCTACCTGGAAGGACTTGAACTAGGTGTGTTCAAAGAGTCTTTCCGTTTTCAGTTCCCTCTCTTCTATGATGGACTGTTTGTCGGGAGTTATGAGTATGGCATAGGTTTTGATGCCATTGCAAGAGAGATGCAGAAACAATTTGGTGGTGATCACCTCTTTTTATTCAAACGTTCAGCTGTCGAGAGTATTGTGATGAAAAAAGCTTATGAAGAGCGTTATGGTACTGCTAATGTGGATAGTGACTATCTCTATCTAAAAAAGCTCCAGAGTTCGACAGGATCAAGCTATGGAAAATGTCATTTAAAGAGTAAAGTAGTAAAAGATGGGCTGAAAAGTGATCTCCCTTTTGTCTTTTTTTCCGATGCACTGAACATCGCATCAACGATCATCTTCTTACCGATCTATGATATTTCCGGTGAGCACATCGCTTTTTATGTCTATAGCAAGAGTGGAAACCCCCTCGTCAATGAACAGCATGACTTTCTTTTTGAATATATAACCACTACTTTGCTCAGCATAATGATCCTCTGGATGTTCTACTCCATCCATAGAAACCGACGTTATGTCCGTAATATACTAGATCTGAAAAAAGAGATGTTAGTCCTTACCAATGGTGAGGTGATGAAAGATGTAAATCAGACGACACTGCGTTATTTTGGTCTGAAGGACTTTAGGGCACTTAAAAAAGTACATGCCTGTATCTGTGACTATTTTATCGAAGGTGATGGCTACCTGAGTAAAAGTGTCGATGGGATGAACTGGGTCGCTTTCATCAAAAAGCATCGAGAGCAGACACACAAAGTCAAGATGGCTGACAGTAAGGGTGTCATACACCTCTTTAAACTAGAGTACAGTGATTTTGAAGATAACAGCGACAGTATCATCACATTTCAAGACATCACGTTGGCCGATGAGGAGTACCAGAGATTAAAAGAGCATGCTTCGTTGGATGCCTTGACCGGTATCCTCAATCGTGAGCATTTTGATATCTCCCTTGAAAAAGAGCTACAACGGGCAAAACGTTATCATACTTATCTTTCACTGTTGATGTTCGATATCGACCACTTTAAAGAGGTCAATGATAAGTATGGACATGATGTCGGTGATCAGGTCCTAAAGAGATTATCACTTTTGATCAGACATCAGATGCGTGATACTGATATCTTTGCGCGTTGGGGTGGCGAGGAGTTTATGATAATCACTCCTAATGAACTGACTGCAAGTAGACTGTTGGCTGAGAAATTGAGACACAGTATCGAAGAGACACTTTTTGATACAGTAGGGGATATCACCTGTAGTTTCGGTCTGAGCACTTACTATGAGGGTGATTCTGTTGAGACGATCACTAAGCGCTGTGATGAAGCGCTTTACTCGGCTAAAGATGCTGGCCGGAACTGTGTCCGCTCGAATCGACAGACACTCTCTTAGGCAACTGCCAACATATCTTTAAGTGATTGTCATCACAATTCAAAATTCTTATATTTAGATATACTTTACTCATGAGAACATGGATGTATTCGCAACTTTCGTCTTCACTGTTTATCTTGATATTCTCTATCTTGACACTAAGTTATATGGTCTACCGAGCTGATATTAACGAGCAAAACAGTACGCTTAGAGATTCTGGTTTCATGATGTTACAACGTTTGAACCATCTACAGCGTCTGAGTGATGAAGTACGTTACGGTACTTCTAAAAAGGATGTTGAGATCGAAGGGTGGTCGGATGTACTGCTCATCGAGGACCTGGCCATCTTTTTTCCACAAGAGACCCAGGCGTACTCCATCGAGCTTCACAAGACATGGCAAGAGAACTTTGAGCAGCTTAAGACAGAACATGCCAACGAGAGGATGACAGAAGCGATCAGAGCGATGCGCACTCAGATCAAAGCGCGGATCAACCAACTCTGATATCTTTTAGAAGTCCTGCCTTTTATCATCACCCATCAAACAGTGCTCTGTTCCCTGATGACTTCCTTTCTATGCCTATAAAGATAACTAAAAAAATTTACTTCAATAAATACCTAATATATCACTAATTCATATAGTTATAGAATTATAGAAAATAGAAAGAAGAGTTCATGCTATTGGAGAAAAAGAGCTATAGTCTCTATCTTACTGCTGCGATCATCACCGGGATGCTTCTGTTTATGATGGGTAGCCTTGTATTTATCATCAATGCTGTCAATAGCGGTAGTAGTGCAGAGATGGCAAAAAAAGAGCGCTTAAAGATGGGTGGATAACGTTGAACGGAAAGTCGGGGAATATACTACTTTAACCACGCTTCAGCTATCATTTTATCCATAAGGATCAAGTGATGCTAAAGACTGAACGAGAAGATGTGATGTACGTAGTCGGAATCGGTTCGAGTGCCGGTGGGTTACATGCTTTAGAGCTGTTTTTTAAGAATTTGCGCTCGAGTATACATACAGCTTATATTGTCGCACAGCACCTTGACCCAAAGAGTGACTCTATACTTACTGGTATCGTACAGAAATATACTGATATACCGGTTCTTACTGCAAGCGATGAGATGCTGATAGAACCAGATCATATCTATATCTGTCCTAAAGGCAAAAACATCACTGTTGAAGAGGACAAGATCAGACTTTCTAAGCCAGCAAATCGAAACAAGCCTGCGATCGACCGGCTTTTTCTTAGTCTTGCAACGACTTATGGTGCACGGAGTATCGGAATTGTCCTTTCGGGCAGCGGAAGCGATGGGACTAAAGGTATAGAGGCCATCAATAGTGCCGGTGGTATCACCTTGGCCGAAGATGAGAACAGTGCACAGTTTTTCAGTATGCCCAGCAGCGCGATCAGTTCGGGCTATATTGACATAGTACTTTCACCGGATATGATGGCAAGATCACTTCCGGCTATCATCAATGATCCAGAATCATATGGACATACAAAATATTATGAAAAATACAAGAGTATCTTTGCGCTACTTCTTAAGAAGTTGAGTGTCGATCTCTTCAACTATAAACTCTCCACTATCAGGCGGAGGATCAACAGACGTATAGTCGCTACGAAAAGTCATACCATCGATGAGTATATCGTTCTATTAGAAGACAGTGATGATGAGCTGCAGACGCTTCGTGATGAGCTTTTGATCGTAGTAAGTAGTTTCTTTCGTGATCGTGATGCTTTTGATGGACTTGAAAAGCATCTTACCGACTTGGTTGAACATAAAGCAGAGAACGAGCCTCTACGCATCTGGATAGCGGGATGTGGTAATGGTGAAGAGGTCTACTCGATCGCTATACTTGCTCTTGAGGTGATGGCGAAGTCTGGTCTAGAAAGAAAACTACAGATCTTTGCGACCGATATCCATCCTGCTGCCCTTGAACGTGCGAGAGAGGGGCTCTATAGTGAGAAGGAGATGGAGGGTGTCGAGAGCAGTATCAGAACGAAGTATTTCCATGAAGAGGATGGTCATCACAGGATAGATCGTACTATCCGTACGATGATCGTCTTCGCCAGACATGACCTTATCAATGACCCTGTCTTTTTACATATCGATCTGTTAAGCTGCCGTAATCTACTCATCTACTTTAACCTTCAGCTTCAAAAAAGAGCGTTCGGCCTCTTTCATCGTGCCTTGGATGATGATGGTTCGCTCTTTTTGGGCAAGAGTGAGAACACCATACATCTGACAGACCTTTTTATACCAGTCAATAGCCGATGGCGGATCTTTAAAAAAGACCTGAGTGTGGATCCTGGATACGTGAATAACATGATCTATGCACATCAAAAGCGAGCACTAAGCACCTTCATCCCCAAGCTTGAGAACATGACTATGGATACCAAAAGCATGACGCAGGAAGTCAGCATCGTCCATGAACTTAATGCCTCGATCTTCGGAGCCTTCTCAGATACTCTTATCGTCGTCGATCGCAATGATGAGTTGATCTATTCGCATGGGAACATCGAAAAGTATATAGCGATACCAAAGGGCGTCTATAGTCCCAAAGTCTTTTCGATGATCGCAGATGAGAGTCTACGTGTCGATATGAAGATAGTCCTTGCCAAGGCGCGTAAAGAGAAGCGGATGCTTTACCAGCGATTTCTGCTCAAAAGTGATGAGAAGCGAGTCAGATATCTGGATATCGTAGCACTGCCTATCGTGAGTGATCTGGTAACAGATAGAGTGGCAGTGGTCTTTTTGGATACGGCAGAGGTCTACATCGAGGAGAGTGCGGAGGTAGGTTCTTCGAGACACTATTTTGAGCTTGAGCATGAACTGATGATCACCAAAGAGCATCTCACTACAGCAGTAGGAGAGCTTGAGACTTCAAACGAAGAGGTCCAGGCTTCCAATGAGGAGCTGCAAAGTGCCAATGAGGAGCTTCAGACGACTAATGAAGAGCTAGAGACCTCCAATGAGGAGTTGCAAAACTCCAATGAAGAACTGGTACATCTCATTGATGCTCTCAACATCAAGACCGATGAACTGCATCTCTCCAATGAAGAGCTTCAGCAGCATAAGGAGCATCTTGAGGAAATGGTAGGGAGTCGGACAGAGCAGCTTCAAAAAGGACAAGATAACCTTCAGACCATCCTGGACTCGGCAGAGAGTATCATCCTCGTCTCGCATGAGGGTGAACGTCTGATATCGGCCAATGATGCTTTTTTTGACTTCTTTGGTTATGCGACACTGGCAGATTTTAATGCAGAGCATCATTGTGTATGTGAGACCTTTGAAGTAGTCGAGGAAGAGGGTTATATCTATCTAGATGATGAGGTGCATGAGAAGAACTGGGTACATCTTGTCGTTACTTCTGTACATCAAAACTTTAAAGTAAAGATCACTAAAGATGGGAAAGGTCATATCTTTACCCTTCGTATTAGCCTATTGGACCCGGAGATCGAAGATAGTCTGGAGTATGTGATAGTGATGAACGATATCACGGACATCATAGAACATGAACACTCACATCGAAAGAGTCTTAAGAAAGAGATGGCACTTAAAGATGCGTTGATCGAGAAAGAAGAGATCATGCGTGCGCAATCACGACTGGCGACGATGGGTGAGATGCTCAGCATGATCGCACATCAGTGGCGTCAACCGCTCAGTACTATCTCGATGATGGCAAATAACCTACTGGCCGACGTCGAATTGGAGATACTTGAGACAGAGACGGTCCGTTCCACGGCAAAAGACCTTCTTACGCAAACACAATACTTATCGAGTACTATCGAGGATTTTCGGGACTTTTTCAGACCTGATAAAGGCAAAGAAGAAGTCTCACTGCAAAAGCTTATCGATGACAGTCTACTTATCATAGGTGGGTCATTACGCAATAACGCGATAATCTTTAAGCCGGTAGATACTACTGGGATCGTGTTGAGCACGTATGGCAGAGAATTGATGCAGGTCATCGTCAATATCATTAAAAATGCGAAAGAGGCACTCGTCGAGATGCATGTGGATGAACCGGAGATCGTCTTAAGTGTGCAGATGAGCAGTGCTGAGATCGTGATCGACATCTGTAATAATGGGCCGCTGATAGACAAGCAGGTAGTTGAACATATCTTTGAGCCTTATTTCACTACAAAAGATGCACATAATGGTACAGGTATAGGTCTTTACATGTCCAAGAGTATCATCGAGACGCACCTTAAAGGAAGGCTTACTTATGTAGAAAAAGAGGGTAGTGCCAAGGTCTGTTTCCGTATGGAGTTACCTATCACAGAGTCGAAAGTCTAAGCGAGCTATTGGGATGATAGAGAAGATATGGCTGGACAAGTTCGCTAAAAACACCAAACATGCCGGCATCGTTTTGATGCTCATTGGAAGTGCCGGTTTTCTGGTACCTCAAATATTTAGCATCACACTGAGTTATCTCGTTGGCTGGCTGTTGCTTTTTGGTGCGTTTACGCAAGCTTACTCGGCTTATCAGCATATAGATCATCATCTTATCGCTTGGTCACGCCCTTTTTTAAACACAGTGGCTGCCCTTATCTTCTTACTTTTTACTGATGTGGGTATCGCCTCGCTTGGCCTGTTGCTGGCATTTTATTTCTTTATAGATGCCTATGCCAGTTTTGCGATGGGACAGCTTTTTAAAGAGCATGGTGTAAGTATCTGGGGTTCGCTTAATGGGCTCTTATCGTTTATTTTGGGTATGGTGGTCCTGCTCACCTGGCCATCAGGTTCATCTTTACTTATAGGGGTATTTGTCGGGATAACACTTTTCTTTGATGGTGTCGTATTGCTCATCCTGGGAAAAAACATGACTAAGAACTGATACTGATTTGGATCGCGTCGTGTCACTGATACATCTTTCTTATGATCAAGAGAGCTTTATCAGTAAGTTTAAAAACAGTATATATCGAAGTCTGATCAAATCAGTTCCCTTAACATCTCATCTCTATAGCCATCGATCGTGAAAGCTTATCACTAAGTATTTTTAATAGATATTCTTTGTGATTCATAAATATTTATATCTCTTTAATGCCCTAAATATAGGGATTTCCTGATGAAATTGAGCTAAAACGTAGTACTATTTATTAAGCAGATCGAAGCTGTTTTTAAAACATTTATCGAAGTCGCCAGGAGAGAGCAAGTGAACCAGGAGATACTCAAAAGTATGAGTGTGCTTTATGTCGAAGATGACCCAGCCACTCGAGAAGAGGTGAGCTTTTTCTTGGAAAGATCGGTCAAGATCTTTTATACCGCTAAAAATGGAGCAGAGGGCTTAAGACTTTATAAAGAGCATGCCCCAGATCTGGTCATCACCGATATAGAGATGCCGGTGATGGATGGCCTGAAGATGATCGAATCCATCAAGCGGCTCAAACGTGATGTCCCGGTCATAGTGACGACAGCGTATCATGAGAACGATTATCTTCTCAATGCAGTAAACATCGGTGTGGACCGCTATCTGTTAAAGCCTTTGAACCTAAGACAGTTACGAGCTGAGATGGAAGAGTTGTTAAAAGAGCGTGCCGATGTGACACTTTATCAATCACTTGATGCAGCTGGGACGATCCTAGCGGTCAATAGGATATGGCTTGATCATCTTGGGTTTAAAAGAGAAGAGGTAGTCGGTAGGTCTTTTTGGGACTTTATCCATAGCAAGGATATAGAGCAGACGACCAAAGACTTCTCCTATCTTAAGGATTACGGTCTTATCGATAATGTGCTTTTCCAATTAAAACGAAAAGACGGTACGTATGCAGAGGCGGTCCTGACTGGTCACTCTAGCTATGATGTCGAGGGTACATTTGAGCGTACGCATTGTGAGCTTAAGACCATTGATGCTTTTATGCACTCTGAAGAGAAAGTCCTGATGCTACTTGAACGTGAGCGTTATCTTCGGGGGCTTATCACCATCCATGCGCAGATAGGTAAGGCTATCTTACAGGCACAGTCAGTAAAGCTCTTTTTACAAGATGTGACTGAAGTCTTTGTAAAAGATAGTGTGTATGAATTTGCTTTTATCGCATTACTTGAAGGCGAGCGTAGACTTGAGATCGTCGCTCAGACGGCCCATGATAAGTTGGATATCATCAAACTACTTGGCAAGAGTTTTGAGATAGAAGACAATGACTGTCCAAGTTGTGAAGCGATGCGTAAGAAGAAGATGGTGATAGTCGACGATATCAGAAAATTGCCCGATTTCCCTGTAAAGAGTACCTATGTGAAGTTGGGTATCGATGCGATGGTCGCCCTGCCTTTAAGTGTTAAGACCCAGACAAACTGCTTTGGTGTATTGACACTGATGTTTAAGGATGTACACATCTTTGGGATGGAAGAACTTGAGCTTTTTGAGAACATCTCCGAGACAGTCGCTATCGGTCTGCAGGCAATCGAAGACAGGATAGAGAAAGAGCGACTGATAAAAGTGTTGGATATCCAGGCGACTACGGATGCCCTGACAGGATGTGCGAACAGGCACAGGGGGGTCATCGTCTCCAAGGAGGAGGTGAAACGTGCCCATCGATATAGACGACCTCTCTCTATTGTCTATCTGGATATCGATCATTTTAAACCTATCAACGATGCTTATGGTCACGAACAGGGAGACCATGTCCTTATAGCGGTAGCTGAGAGTATTCGTAAAGCAATACGTTCTTCAGACGAGGCTGTACGCTGGGGTGGTGAGGAGTTTTTGATCATCTTACCGGAGAGTGATCTTCATAGTGCTGTAGTACTGGCGGAAAAGGTACGCATGGAGATAGAGCAGCTAAGACTTCTGCATAGTATGCGGATCACGGCAAGTCTGGGAGTCACCCAGTTGCTTGAGAATGAGTCGTGGGAAGCCTTCATAGTACGTGCGGACGACTTGATGTATAAGGCTAAACGAAATGGGAGGAACCAAGTCTTCCATGCCTAGCGCATGGTTGCAGCTCCATAATGGAGAGTGTGATGACAAGCCTGGAAGAGCTACAAAATAGGCTTGTCGCCACACGTTAAGAAAAGTAGATGAGAAAGTCATTCTTTCAGGCAGAACACCTTTAAGTATCTCAAGATGATAAAATAGCTCCCATCAACTCTCGACTCCTTGCGCCGATGAGTGAATATCATCAGGTGTATCCAGCCTTGAGTCAACATAACGGAAAGTTCGAGAAGTTGACAGAGCTTGTTGGAGATGACTTTTTTCAACAGTGATGATGAAGAACAGTCACGATCAATTACTCATCTCATACTCTTTACTATCTTCTACTTCACTGCTGTACGATTTCCCCCTGCTAAAGCACCAATACTCCTCATTGGCATCTTATGTAATAGCACATCTTATCTGGATGTGAGTCTCTGTCTATGAAAACACTTTTTGGTGCTTTTGTTCGGTCGTGATCGAAATCAGTACAGTCACAGGTCGAGTCTTTCTTTTAGAGAAGTAGCGTCTATCCCTCTATCCGACCTAGCTCTGGGTCATCGATGATCTCAGGACTTTTTTATAGTAAATAGACAAAAGTGTGAGTTTGATGTCACTGCAGTCAGTTTAGTGAAATTTGAGATAACAGTCATTTAAGATCTGTAAAAGAGGCTTCTTATCTATGGCTATCCAAACGAATTTTCACAAGTGAAATTAAATTTGTTATCTAATGCCAAGGATGCACTGCTACAATATGATATGAAAATCTCGTAGATATCGACGCAAAGAAGATAGTCGATCTCTATTTCACAAGAAAAGAGAGCACTATCGGTCTTTTTTTATCAAAGACCATCATCGAAAACGACATGATGGGAAAACCAAGTCGTAGAAACAGTGAGAAGGGTACATGTCTTTCCATAATGATAGGATCGGTATCACAAGAAGGAAGAGAGCATGAAAAACAGATTAGAGCACTTTAAGCGTTATACTGTACTTTATGTTGAAGACAATCATGAGATCGCAGAAGAGATAGCCTTTTTTCTGGCTGCAAAGGTCAAGAAGCTTTATAGTGCTTATGATGGTCAAGAGGGGATAGAGCTTTTCGAACAGATGCGCCCGGATATCATCATCACCGATATTCAGATGCCACGTATGGATGGTCTGGAGATGATCGCTCAGATACGCGAGATCGATGTGGAAGTCCCTATAATCATCACCACTGCATTCAATGAGACGGAGTATCTTTTAAAGGCTATTGACTTGCAAGTCGACGGTTATCTGATGAAGCCACTAAACATCAAAGAGATGGTCAATCGGCTGGAGAAGATCATTGAGCCACTTGAGTTACGCAAACAGCTTTTGATGAAGAACAGCGAGCTTGAGACGATCAATAGCGATCTGGACAAGATAGCCAAAGAGAAGACCAAAGAGCTGGAGTATCTTTACAACCATGACCCTCTGACTGGTCTTTCAAATTTTCTTAGACTTGGTAAAGAGGTCGAGACCGGGAGTTATGAACACCTGCTCTTACTCGATATCGCTAATTTTGCCATGATAAACAAGCAGTTTGGCAAAGAGTTTTCCAATAAGATCCTAAAAGCGGCATCAGAAGCCTTAAAAGAGCATATGGCAGAGAGTGCTCGTCTCTTTAAGACAGAGTCAGACCGTTTTGTCTATCTGATGAAAGAGCAAAAGCCTGAGAAGATCGAGGAGTTCTGTCAACAGATAATCAGCTTTTTTGATATGCGACCTCTTGAGGTCGAAGAAGTCGAGATCAGTATTGGTTTTTCCATAGGTATAGCCCGGATCGTCGATGATGCTTATCCCGTGGTCGATGCAGAGTATGCACTGGAGACAGGGAAGGGGATGGGAAGCCGTTATTACTACTTCTATGATGATTCTATGGAGAGCGTCGTGAAAGCACAAGAGACTATCAAGTGGCTTGATGTGACTCGAAAGATGATAGAAGATGACAATATCATGCCATACTTTCAGCCCATCATAGACATCACCTCAGGTAAGGTCGTCAAGTATGAGATCCTTGCCCGAGGCTCTTATCAAGGAAAGTTGCTCTCACCAGATATCTTTATAGGTCCGGCAGAACGTCTGGGACTGGTAGGGTCGATCACCCGGATGATGATCAATAAGAGTTTTGCCTATTTCCAAGGTAGTGATATCAGCTTCTCACTCAACCTTACTTTGAGAGATCTGCTCGATGATGATATGATCGACTTTTTGAAGAGAAAGACAGAGGCCTACGATATTGGTCCAGAAAGGGTCACTTTTGAGATCCTTGAACATGTGACTATCGGTGAACATCATATGGTCGTCTCAAAACAGGTAAAGGCACTTAAGATGATGGGTTTTGAGATCGCTATTGATGATTTTGGTATGGAAAACTCTAACTTCAGTCGTCTTCTGACCATCGATTTTGATTATATAAAACTCGATGGCCTTTTTGTCAAGGGGCTTGTACATAAAGAGAAGGAACGGACCATAGTAGCTGCGATAGTCGGTCTTGCCAAGTCGCTGGGTATTAAGACTATTGCTGAGTTTGTCGAGAGTGAGGAGTTACTTGATGTCGTTAAGGAGTGTGGCATCGATATGGTCCAGGGTTACTACCTGGGTAGACCAGAGGCTACTGTCCCAAATATGTAGGTCAAGGCTCTTTTTCATCCCTACAGATAAGCACTTTCCCAAAGATGACTCTTGCACCTTTTAGAACTAGATATCTAAAAAAACTTACTTTAGAACAGTCAGACTCTTCACTATTTTTAGATGTATAGACTCTAGACCCAAGCGATGGATGTGCTTGAGAGAAAGATGACTAAAAAAAACTGTTATCAACAGTATCTATCTCTCTGAATAGATCGTTTGTCACAAGTAGAACCTGTTACTCTTTAAAAAACAGAAATATTTATGGTTAGTTATTATTAGTGTTAAAATAAATGATATACTTTTCACATCTTATAACAGAAAAGGAAAAGCTGTGAATCTAACTAAAAAGATGGGTGCTGAGTTTATTGGTACGTTTTGGCTTGTACTAGGTGGTGCGGGTTCAGCAGTCATTGCTGCTGCTTATCCGGAATTAGGCATTGGTTTTGTAGGAGTGTCGCTCGCATTTGGTCTGACAGTGTTGACTATGGCGTTTGCGATCGGACCTATATCAGGTTGTCATATCAATCCTGCCGTATCAGTGGGACTTTGGACTGCAGGTAAGTTTCCTGCAAAAGAGTTACTCCCTTACATAGTCGCACAAGTCGCGGGTGGTATCTTGGGTGCTTTTGTCATCTATATGATAGCAACAGGTAAGGCAGGTTTTGAAGCAGGTGGATTTGCATCAAATGGTTATGGGGAACGTTCTCCTGGTGGCTATAGTATGGTCGCGGCACTTATCGCTGAGATCGTCATGACGTTTATGTTTCTTATCATCATCCTTGGCGCCACCGCTAAGAAAGCTTCGGTAGCCTTTGCACCGATCGCGATAGGTCTGGGTCTGACGCTTATCCACCTTATCACTATCCCTGTGACGAACACATCTGTCAATCCAGCAAGAAGCACAGCAGTAGTCTTTTTTGCAGATGCAGGTGCCACAACACAGCTCTGGCTATTCTGGGTCGCTCCGATCGTGGGTGCGATGATAGCCGGTCTGGTCTGGAAATGGTTTGAAAACGGTGAAGAGGCGTAAGATACGCTAAAAGCCATATCAGCAGAAAGCTTACGCTTCAAGCTTTCTGCACATCTTCTGCACTATAATATCTACAATAAGACTTCCATACTCAAAACGGATCCATATGAAGAAGATGTTTTTAGCAATATACCTGTTCACAGGGCTTTACGGAATAGATAATGAACCTTTTACACAGTGTATCAATGGGGTATGTACGACTTATTACCCTGTAGTGATAGAAGCTGAACGTCTTCGTGCTGAGCAAGAACGGCTGGAACTGGAGAAAAAGCGGTTTGCTCTGGAGCATCCTCAGCCTAAAGAGCTGACAGAAAAGGAGAAGCAAGCCATCAAACGTGAAGAGCATAAAGCCAAAGTCGAAGCAGCGAATAAAAAGGCCAAAGAGGCCAATGAACGTAACTACCAGCAGATGCTTGAGAAAAACAGGGAGTTGCGAGGAGAGTGAAAAAGTTCTAGACTATGCTCTCTAATAGATCAGTGGGACAAACACAAAGCCGGGATACTCCTCCTTCTTTATCTCACTTCCTGAGGCTTTGGTAAACCTAAAGATGGAGTTTTGTACGGGTATGACTAGTCGTGCACCAATACGCATCTGGGAGAAGAGCTCATGAGGGATGTCTTCTGCACTGGCAGAGACGAGGATGGAATCAAAGGTCTCAGATGCCATACCCAGGGTGCCAACGGCTCTCTCTATGTGGCAGTGCTTACCACCGAGTCTTGCAAGGTTCTCTTGACCAAGGCTGACTAGTTTATCGTGCCGTTCCAATCCTATCACTGTACCGCTCTCTCCGACGAGTTCACATAATAGTGCAGTGGTCCATCCGGAACCTGAACCAATATCGAGAACATCATCTCCCTCTTTTACTCTCAGTAGTTCAAGCATGAACGCGACTGTGGAAGGTTGGGAGATGGTCTGTGACTGACCGATGGGAAGAGGAGCATCTACATAAAGCCTTTCATGCAAGGCTTCTGGGACAAAGTCTTTTCTGTCTCTCTCTTTAAATGCGTTGATGATGTGCGGAGTCCTTAACACTCCCGATACTATCATAGTGTCTATGAGTCCTGTGTTGGTCTGCATGATATTGGCCTTTTACTCAGTGAAAACAGCGCTCATATAGCCCACGACATGAGACTCATCACTACTGGCATCAGCACTGGTGCGGTAATCGAGCAGCTGTGAGTGCAGACCTGTCTTTTTTGCGGCAGACAACATCGCTTCGATCCCGATCTTTCCACAGGCTTCACACCCTTGATGGAGTTCATCACTATTGAGCTTATCTACAGCATCCAGACAGATGCTGTCGAGTCGCTTGGCTTTTTTAATGTCATAGTAGTGGCTGAGATCGGTGCTGATGACAACGGCAGTATGGGGGTCTTCAAGAAGATACTTTATGACTTTTGCCAGCTTTCGCGGGTCTTCATCCCCATAGACCAGTTCTACGACAGAGGCATCTTTCAAGTAGCGTTTGATAAAGGGCATCTGTACTTCCGTGCTATGTTCACTGTGGGCATCGGGCTGAAAACGAAGATCGAACTTTGCTATGAGCTCTTTGACTGATGCCTGATCGATGGGAAGTGGACCAAGCGGTGTCTCATACAGCTCAAAGTCCGATACGCTTGTCCCCTTGAGGTAGACGCGGTGGCTTGGCCCGATGACTACTACACGACTGAGCGGACTGTTTTTAAGCAGTCGAAGTGCGATGTTGGCGGTAAAGCCTGAGTAGACATATCCGGCATGCGGGACTATAACGGCTCTTGGAGCCATCTTTAGCAGCTCTTTATCATCGATCTGTCCATCAAGTATGTCATTATAATAGTTAAATGTCTTCTCTATCTCTTCTGATCCGGCCGGATAGAACTGTCCGGCGACCGCGTCTTTTCTGATGCTCATCTCCATACTCCTTCTATAGCTCTATTGCAGTTGGGGCAATGTCCCTCTTGCAGACTGTTTTGGGTGACGGTATAGCCGCTACGGTCGATGAGCAGGGTAGCGCAATCCGGACAGTAGGTATCTCCATGCACTGGGACATTACCTAGATAGACATAGTAAAGTCCCGCTTTTTTGGCGATGTCACTGGCACGCTTCAGTGTATCTAGGCCGGTACGTTCATGCTTTAGCATCTTATAATCAGGATGAAAGGCGCTCAGATGCCAGGGCACATGGCGTCCAAGGTCATTAGCGATGAACTCAGCCATATCTGTAAGATTTTGGTCACTGTCGTTGTCCCCTTCTATGAGCAGTGTCGTGATCTCTACCCAGATCCCCTCACTGACCATGCCTCGTAAAGTCTCTTTGACAGCTTCGAGTCCACCTTTTAGCACTTTTTTGTAGTAGGCCTCATTCCAGCTCTTAAGGTCTACATTAGTCGCGTCAAGCCAGCTTGCCATATCTTTGACGACCTCTGCCGATTCATACCCATTGGTCACAAAGATGTTCTTTAGTCCCTTCTCTCTGGCGATCACACCGATGTCTTTGGCGTATGGGTAGAAGATGGTCGGCTCGTTGTAGGTATAGGCTATGGAGTCTGCTCCGTGCTCCAGCGCCATCTCGACCATCCTCTCTGGGCTGACCTCTACGAGTTCATTGATAGTATGTTCTTGTGAGATCTCCCAGTTTTGGCAGAAAGGGCATTTGAAGTTACACCCGACAGTCCCAATAGAGAGTGCTGAAGAACCTGGGAGAAGATGGTTGATGGGTTTTTTCTCTACCGGGTCAAGATTGAGTGCACTTGGATGACCATAGACCAGAGTCTTCAGTTCTCCATTATCGTTCTGGTTTACGCCGCAGATCCCTACTTTTCCCTCTTTTATCTGACAGTGATGTTGACATAACATGCAGATGATACGCTCTTTATCGGGTACTTTCTCATAGTATTTCATTTAGTCTCCCCCAGTAAATAAACTTTATACTAATAGACTCAATATTAAGAAATGATAACGCCTTTTCAGAAACAAGTCAATATACAAGATCATAAGAGTCGTCCTTTATCATCATCGATCCAGCCTGCTATTTTCGTACACACCTCTTCCCAACCTTTCTCACCAATGATCCAATGGGCATGCTCAGGATATTCCAGGTGATGGGCCGTAGGATATTTGTGTGCGACCTTTCTAGCCAGAGAGAGAGGGATGCTATTGTCTTGTGCTCCTGCGATGACAAGTATGGGGATAGTCACCTTACGCTCATCGACATAGGTACTTTTATTTGGGTCAAGGAACCAAAAGCCCATCTGTGCGACTGCTTTTCCTGACTCCCATCGGCCCATACTATAGAGCTCTCTGGCCTCTTTATCATCAAGCAGGTTGGAAAGAGCAAATCGAGTGCTCTTAAAGCTCAGCTTGACAGGCCTTTTCCAAAAACAGCAGGTAGTCATGATGAAAAAAAAGCTTCGTAGGAGAGGTAAAGACAGCGCGATGATCCCAGCGGGAGCTGCTGGTGCGACAAGAACAGCTTTATATGCCAGACCTTCCGCCATAAGTGACTGCGTGATGAGTGCACCCATGGAGTGCCCGATGAGGATAGGCTTCTCATCAAGGGTATGCAAAAAGGTGCGTATATCATCTCCATACTCCGTTATCCCGACTTGTGCAAGTCGCGGGTCAGGCTCTTCATCAAAAGCTTTGTCATGCAGACGGAGAGTAGGGGTATGACAACGATAGCCTCTGGCTTCAAAAAATGCCTTCCACTCTTTCCAGTAGCCACCATCACCCATCATACCATGGATAAAGACGATGGTATTACACTCTCGCATTTTTGATCCTTATCTTTATATTTGAAGTTGTTGTAAGGGTCATCGGTCCGTGCTAGGATTAAGAATGATAGCACATATCACATCGACTAGTAGAACGAACTACGTCTTAAGCTGAACAGCTCGCATTGCTTGATTACTGATAAGGTTATGAGCTTGGAGTCTAACAAAGCTTTTTATCTATAAAGTCCAAGTTCTTTATTTCTCTCCACAGTGTTCTTACTGATAGTCTTTGCATTGGATAGGAATGTCACTTTCTGTTTTGAAGGTACTTCTCCAACACTTCTAACTATTAGCTTTGTCTTAAAATCTTTACGACTAATCTCTTGTCCTCAATGATCATTTGTTAATGTTAACTATTTGAGAATAAAGATCCGTTTTTCGCTGTATTGAAAACTTGAGATAATATAGTATGGAAATCAAAAGTCAGAATGAAGTCCTCCAATAAGAAGTCTGTGTATTTGAAGTACCCCAGCAGTGAAAGGTTTGCTACTATACCTAACGTCAACAAGGTCTTATTTGTTAATCTATTTCTATTGGCTTCTTTATGACTTGCTAATGAGTTTCCCCGGACATAGTTGAAACGCATGGATGATAAGATCAGTGGCAAGTAAGCTATGTCCCATCAGCTATAGAAGAAGAGGCTATTTTTCTATATAGTTGTTAAATGTTATATTAAGTTATATAATGC
>JADGEC010000160.1:0-4201 GCA_016744575.1 Sulfurimonadaceae bacterium
TCTAAGGAGTAAAGATGATTATTACGTTTGGACACACAAAAGGTGGTGTAGGAAAAAGCCTACTGGCATGGCATACTGCGATAGCACTTGATGTTCCTGTTGTCGATCTCGACTTTCAAAAGACGCTTGTGTTCTCTAACAGCCTAAGAAAGCAAGCCGGACTAGAACCGGTAGATATCATCCATATTGAGAATGACGACCAGTTCATAGATATGTTCAACACGTGGCCTGACGATAAGGATATCATCATCGATGTAGGTGGCTTTGATATGGGCATCAACCGCATTGCCTTGATCATATCTGACCTTATCATCACACCCGCTATCGACCGTGTGACCGAGATGGCAGGATTGTCTAAGTTCCATGAGATACTTACGGATATCTCAGATAAATTCGATGATGCTGATATTCATACCCGTGTACTTTTGAACGATATCAGTCCTAGTTCAAAAGATTTTACTGTCGTTGAGGAGCTGGTCGATGATTTCAATCGGTTCGATATGATGGAAAGTAGGATTTGTCATCGAGCTGACTTCTACAATACGATGAAAGAAGGAAAAGGGGTCTCAGAGCTATCTAAAGGAAAAGCAAAATCAGAACTCCTATCATTGGTCGATGAGATCATGAAGATCAAGAAGGAGGCTTAGATGGGCGCAAAAAAATTCAACATTAAAGCGTTGAAAGAGGCGGGTAAAGAAGCGCATATGCAACCAAAGGTGGCTATCTCAGAAGATCTGGTCGAGCAAGTCGGTGGCGAGGTGCTACGTGCTATACCTGTGGATGCTATCGAGAACAACCCCATGCAACCTCGCATCTCAGTGGATGACGACAGACTGCAAGAACTTGCAACGTCGATAGAGAAGGACTCACTGATCACCCCTATTTCCGTCTTTAAAGTTGATGATGGTAGATATATACTCAAGGCTGGACAGCGCAGATGGCTTGCACACAAGATACTAGGACTTAAGACGATCAAGGCAGTAGTGAGTAGCAAGACATACGACGACAAGGAGGAATTAGGACGAGTCCTCTTTGAGATCGCGATGAGTGAGAACATCCACCGTGACGACCTTGATCCTCTGGAAGTCGCTATCGCTATAAAAGATGCTATGACAAAAGGGTACTATCGAACGATCGAGGAAGCATCAAAAGGTATCAAGAAGTCAGCGTCCTATCTGACTAAATTGATGAAAGTCTTGAACCTCGACAACGAGATCCTTGATGATCTCAAGAGAAACAAGACCACCACTGACGTTGAAGCTCTCTATTATTTACAAAAGGTAGCGGAGCGAGACAGACAGGTCGATCTATACTATCAATTCGTACAGAGCAAGATCGATAGAGCAGGGCTCAAAGACCTCATAATCAAAAAAACTTCGCATGCGAAGAAAGAGTTTGTGATCAAAAAGACAAACAGCACCATCACACTGAGAGCCGATGTCAAAAAGATAGACAAAAAGCGCCAAGAGGAGTTCAGCGTAGAACTTGAAGAGCTGGTCAAGAAATACTACAACACCTGATATCGCAATGGAATTACGAGGTAAAACAAATACTTCGCATGCGAAGCTTCGCATGCGAAGTATTTTGACAATACGACCTTAGCGCGACATTACGAGGCGATAAGTATGCTCTCAGCGCCCCCTGAATGTGTAAAGAAAAAGTATTAAGACTCTCGATTTTTGACCGATAGTAAGTATAGGCGGCTGAATATTGCAGCTTCCGGCCGGTACATGAAGTCGATAAAAACACTTTGTATGCTCGTCGATAATATTTTGACAAGAAGGACAAACAGATGGAAATAGATATCAAAATAAAGATAGCCGCTTTTTTGCTCGGTCTGCTTCTAGCGATCTATCAACTCTATCGCCTTAAGAGAAACGGCAGTCTCGATAACGAGAAGAGAGTAGCGGATCACAAAACGTATCTGCAGGGTAAAGGGGAGCGCAGTCTCACTTTCACACTTCAAGACACCTGGTCGATGAAGGCGATAAAAATCTATTTCGTCCTTGCTGTCGTAGCAGTATTAGCGCTTATCTTCTTCGGGTAGGGCAGGGCGGAACGTTCACATTTCTTATCTTGTCTTCCACATCCTCTCATCAAACTCAAAGGGTATCGCATCACTTATGCCTATCCTCTTAAAATCAGGATGCTCAGGATCAATCAGGTAGTTGCGTTCGATCTGTATGACCACTGACGGCACCGAGAGAACAGCGCTTCGCTTTGCAGAGGCCCATTGTGTACCTATCTCCTGAATGGACTCCGGAACAGGGTTGTGATCCCAGCCAAGCGGCAGAGCATCTAAAGGTATTTCTTCGATGATATCATCCGGTATGTCTATCTCTATGATGCGATGCTCGTTGGTGCGAGCATCAATACCCATATGAACGAATGTCTCCATTGCCGCCAGGGAAGCCGAAGCACTGGAGTAGACCATGCGTGTGCCTTTGTCGTTCCAGCGACCGCCAAAGAGTCTTGCTCCCTCACCGTCAAATGCAGTGGACACAAACTTTGGCCTAACGATACGATACGCTTTAGGCACTAGCTATAGACCCCATATTTGATGCGGCCCAAGAGATCTTCAACAATTTGAACACCAGCACTGTTTTGAATTAGATCCATTGGAATACGATCACCAAGCGCAGGTTGCTTACTGCGAAGCCACTGGACAGCGGATTCCTTATCTCCAATCGCCTCCACTGCGGCAACAATAACTCTTGCAATTATATAGACGTGATCGCCTTCGTCTGATTTCAATATCGTTCTTGTACGATATGTCTTAGCAGAGACATTGATCAAATTAGCCATAAAAGTGTCATTGGCTCCGAGATAAGATTGTACGTTCTGCACTGCACGGACAGGAATCCCCGTGCTGATCGCATCAGCGAGATCCAAACCAGAACGTATCTGCCTCTTCAGCGCTTTTTCCCCGCCCATCACATCCACTATCAGTGCTTCGACCATGTTAGCTTCTCCTTGGTAATATTACCGTTTTTATACGGTAATTATACCACATTATAATAAATGTCATTATTTATGAGAGGGAGCAGGTGGCACTCACTTGACCTCTAGTGTGTCCATAGAGTCTTCATAAGGAGTCTTTAGCTTACCGATCTCGAACCGATCTCACACGCAAAGATCATCCAGGGTTCTTTTTCATCTGCGCAAACGTCTTATAGACATATTCAGAGAAGTCATTTAATGGTCTATCCCGTCATAGTCACCGAGACAGGGACTCTTCGGTACATTCAGCCTTTTGATAGGCAAATCACCTCTTTTTGGGACTAAACGAAGTCATTTAATGGTTAAAACGAAACCATTTAATGGTTGGGCGAAGTCATTTAATGGTTAAAACGAAGTCATATACCGGTCTAAGCGAAGTCACTTAATGGTTTTCTTAGATTTCTTAGACTCTACCTCTTAAGAGGTATTAGAGTATTAAGAAGTGCGTAGCACACTTCTGATCATTCTCTTTTTTTTACTTAAAGACTTATGTTCATGGACAAGGATGACACTCATCCTGTCTCTAGCGTGTCCATAGAGTCTTCATAAGGAGTCTTTAGCTTACCGACCAACAAGTCCTCATCGTCAAGGATATTGAACTCCTCAGTCTTATCCCCATCAGGACTTATTATCACCGTAGAAGCCATGAAGTCGATCGAGACATGCTTACCGAAAAGTGTCACCAGCTCATCCTCGCTGTGGTCATTCTCATCGATATCGCCTAATATCTCATCTATTTCAGTAGTGACAACTGCCATCATGTATCCTTTTCTCATGTTCTTTTCGTAGATATTAGTATAGCTAAGTGTGAATAATATGAAAGAAGGGGAGGGTCAGTAACGCCCATCGACTTAACGTGCCAGCGTCTCGATATCTGCTTCTGCATCAAGCAGTTCTGCCTCAAGCAGTTCTGCCTCAAGCAGTTCTGCATCAACAGTGACACTCTTGTAGACGTTTATCTTCTCCTGGATGGCTCTTATCTCCTCATAAAGCGCATTGTTCCGCTTAGTGAACTCAAGATGGGTCTTGGTATTGGTCTGTATCTCCTTGAGATAGTCCTCTCGCTCATCGTTGATATTGCCAATATCCCTGAATGTGTCATTGATGGAGGCCATAGATCCGGTGACGATAGCGGCATCAATAGCCGCTGTCCCTGCTGAATAGACCTCAAATGCGACAAACCCAGCCGACAGCTCACTCT
>JADGEC010000160.1:4211-5855 GCA_016744575.1 Sulfurimonadaceae bacterium
GCTCACTCTCGACCATAAGTAGCAAAAAAGCCGTTGATAGAAAGGCGATAAATCTTTTTTTATACATGATAAATATCCCTATTTCTATAGTGAAATAACACATTTTACATTTATTTGTTGATTATTACAAGTATTTTAGGTATTATTGTAGATATACGTTATTAAATAACGAGTCAGGGAGGTTTGAGATGAGTGGAGAGAAAAAGACAACAGAGCAGATCCTTTACGAGAACTCTATCAAGATACAAGAGCAGTTCGATGCACAAAACAAGATGCTTGAGCAGATGGCGGCAATGATCGAGACGCTGACTGCGAACGATGAGAAGACCGAGATAACACTCGCGGAAGTCAAGAAAGCGTATGAAGACACGCGCAAAGCTGTGGATGCGGCTAGGAACGAGACTATCGCGCAGGGTGACAGGATCGAAGAACATACCACTGAGGGCTTTAAACATGTCGATGGTGTAGTCAAAGAGAACGCTAGCGAACTACAGTCAATAATCGAAAACCACACGCTAGCTCTCGCCAATGCGGTCAACGATCACGTACAGATGATCAAAGGCGAGATGGACAAGAACGCGAAGAACCAGGAGAGAGCGACGATCTCCGCTGGTCGTAACGCGCACAGATACTAAGGTAGGTGTGGGATGGCTGATAAATTTAATGACCCTAAACGAGGCGCAAAAGGATCCAAAGTAAACCTCGGCAAAGTAGGCGGCTCCGGCAACAACAAAGCCAGCACCAACCCATCAAATCCCACCGCCAACAGCGCAGACAAAGCCTCCTCTTCCGCCACTGCCAACCAAGTACAAAACGCCGATATGAGTCCAGAGACACAGTTCGGCAGTGGTGATTTCACGCGACTCAGCGAGAACCTTACCTATATGGATAATAGTTCGCACATCACTTTCCAAGCCTCACCCACTGAATACATCAACTCCAAGAACCATATCGGTGTCACCAAGCGCGAGGTCAACAGTATCGATCAGCGCCGCTATGAAGAGAAATACCATCGTCCCAATAAGCGTAATGTCGCGAAGTACCTCGACGTAGAGGATGCTTTTGAAGACCTGGACAAGAAGAACATACCACTCGATAAGCGCCAGCAGAGCAATGATGCTATCGTCAACCGAAACGCTATGCAGTTCATCAAAGACCCCGACACCGCCTTTGACATCGTAGCGACTCATGCACTACAGGCGCTACAGAAGAAGATCACGCCTGATGAGACACTGCTTCAACGTCTGCAAGAGAACAAAGACGATCCGACCATGATCAAAGAGATGGCCAGAGATGTCAAGCGCCAGCTAGATGATCAGCTTGATGACCCTGAGATAGAGGGCTACCTCGATCAGCTTGTCGAGATATCGCGCATGAAGCGTTATGTCCAGCAGAGTTATCGCAACAGTGTCCAAGACGAGACCGAGAAAGCCATCGGTACAGAGATCGACCAGCTCTTCAAGACGATCGATGCCTCGCGCAGTGATGAGAGTGTCTTGGAGTTCCCGATAGGCGAGGGCAGTTCGGTAGAGTTCAAACAGCACTTCATCGACTCCGTACTTGATGCCAATACCTACGAAGAGGCTGAGACGAAGTTATCCTCACTCTTCAAAGAGAGCCATATCGGGACCACCCTTGATGATG
>JADGEC010000032.1:0-13872 GCA_016744575.1 Sulfurimonadaceae bacterium
ATGGACCTCTACAAGCGCCTCCATACCAAGATGGCGGGTATAACCCAATAGCTCTTTGAGCTCACCTTTTGAAAGTGCCGCAGCGATCAGCAGGACAAAATCTGCACCAAAGACCATCGCTTCAAGTAGCTGATATTTGGAGACGATGAAATCCTTACACAACAGTGGGACACTCACATAACGACGGATCCCGGCAAGGTACTCTCTGTCTCCTTGAAAATAGTGCGGCTCTGTCAACACGGAGATAGCATTGGCACCACCTTTCTCATAACCCTGTGCTATAGCCAGTGGGTCAAAGTCCTCACGGATGATCCCTTTTGAGGGACTCGCTTTTTTGACCTCGGAGATGATACGGTAAGGCTGCTCCGGTGTCGAAGTGAGGTGTGGTATGACATCACGTGGAGCACGTGAGTTGAATGCCAGTGAACGTCCGAGCCAGTCAAGAGTAAACTCTTTCTCCCTCTTTTTCAGGTCCTCTTTGGTCTTGGCTATTATCTCATCTAAGATCATATCTTATTCTTTCCTTTCTAAACATTTTTTGATCGCGTCGATATGACTCATCACTTCTTCATCCTTCTCACCCAACTCTGTCTCTACCTGTCGCATCAGGCTCATCGCTTTGGGACATTGACCGAGTTTGTAATAACCCCATGCGAGGGAGTCGAGATAAAACGGGGAGTCTGGTTCCACCTTGAGAGCTTCTTTGACATACTCCATACCCCTTGCGACATCCAGGTCATGATCTATCAATAGGTAACCGATGTAATTAAGATAGAGTGCATCATCACTTTGTTGCAACACAGTCTCTATGGTCTCCATCACTTCATCAAGCATCTTGGTGTCATGCTTGTCCTGTGTACTCTCATAGGTGAAGATCGCATACTGACCAAGGTAGGCTATATCACCACTGTCATCATATAGCTTTTTTGCCAGCTTCGCTGCTTTGGAGTAACTCTTGTTATTGATATAGAGCTGCAGAAGCATCGGGTCATCGATCCCTGACTTCTCCAAGAAGAGCATCAGTTTCAGATACTTCTTCTGATAGTTATATATCTTGACGATGGCTTCACCGTACTCCGCTTCAGGCTCTAGTTCATAGAGTCTGACATAGGTCGAGAGCATACCATCGACGTTGTTACTCTCACTGTAAAGACCAGCAAGTCGAGTACAGATGAGTTTTGAGCAGCCATTAAGCCTGCTATGTGTCTCCAGATAGGAGATCGCATCTTTCTTTCGTCCAAGATCGACATAGAGGATGATGACCATCTTATCGAGAATACGCTCATCATAATCGATCCTATAGGCACTCTCGAGATACTTGACAGCCTGATCGTGACGGCCCTGTTTACTATAGGCTTCACTGACAAGTAGATAGTCCTCGGGCTCATGACTCATCTCTACCAGGACCAGAGCCTTGTTCTTAGCTTCTTCATAAGAACGCTTTTTCAGCAGTGCCAACACTTCCAGACGTCTGACTTCAAGCTCTTTAGGATCAGCTTCTATCAGCGCAGAAGTACGGATCAGCATAGCATCAAGCTCTCCCGCTTTCATCTCGTTAGAGAGTGAGCGGTAAAGATACTCTTTTTTACCGGAGCGGTCATAAAGTACACTAAAGAGCTTTGAGGCAGCCGCGTACTCTTTAAGCTCTTCTGCATGCAACGCATAGAGAATATACTCATCCTCTTCAAAAAAGGCCTTCTCATGCGGTGCTTTGATATTATCTGTCTGATGGGTCGAACATCCGACAAAGAGCAGTAACATCAACGATGCCAAGACTACTCTAATCATCAATGATCCCGGGACATTCGATCTTAAGTTCATCTATTCGCTCTTTATAGTAGTCCCAAAATGGGAAAGTCTTACACTGTTGCGGGCGTGCCATATATATCTGACAGCCATTGGCCTCACGGTCAAAGAAGATACAGTCATGCGAAAGCTCCACGACCTTCTCTTTAAGTGAGGACTTATAGCCTTTTTTCACGAGGTACTCAGTCCTAAAACTCTCGACATCCATCTTTAACAGCGACGCGATGCCTGCGACTTCGTCAGAAGTCACAAAGATATTACCACTCTCACCCGTACAGCAGCGTCCACCACAACTATCGCACGCGTCTGCATCGAAGGCGTATCGATAACCCTCTTCTCGTATTATAGTCGACATTTTATACTGTGCGTCCTTGCTTTGGCATAGACTGCTTTGGCCTGTGGAGAGAACTCGTCTTCATCAAAGGTAATAAACGGAGGCCAGACCTTAGCAAGTGATCTCGACTCTTTTCGAGCATGGATCATCACCAGTGAAGCAGGTCTGTCAACCTTTGGATGGACGAATTGTACATCAACAACTCTTAATCCTACCGTCTCAAGTGCACCTAGAAGCAGCCCTATCTGCTTGGCATCATAACAGAAGATAAAATGGCCTTTACGCTTGAGAAGACGACGGGCATGACGAAAGAACGCCTCGATGGGAAGGTGTAGATTATAGCGTGCGGTATGACGCATCACATCCTCACTTCTCTGTGCTCCCTCATGGTAAAAAGGTGGATTTGAGACTATATAGTCAAATCCCTGTTCATCCTTGAGTTCAAGGAAGTCACCTTCATGCATAGTGTATGCTATGCCATTGACCTCTGCGTTTATCTGCGCATACTGTACAAAAGCGTTCTGCTTCTCTGCAGCCTCAAGCATCACTTTTGGGTTATCTCTTGCTACCAGCAGTCCGACTACCCCGCTTCCTGCTCCCACATCAAGCATACGCCCACGCGGCTGGAAGCTATCTATGAAGTCATATAGAAAGATAGAATCACTGTTATAACAGTACCCAGAATCCGGTTGATATAGCAGCAGGTGCTTATTCTCACTCATCATCGGTTCAGGAAACTCTCAAGCTCTTTTATCGCCTGCTCGTTCTTTAATCTGAACTTGATCTCTATCCGGCGTGATGCATCTTTATCCTCTTTCTCACCATTGAATACCGGGTCTGCATAAGCCCTTCCGCTTGCACTGAGATATTTTCGAAACAGCTGCTCGTTGCTGAAATCAAGCGAGTAGAGGAACTCCATCACCGCTAATGCACGTTTTTGTGAAAGCTGAAGATTATAGAGATAAGAGCCATCAGAGTTAGTGTGCCCCTCTATCGTGATCTGGTCAATATGCTCTCTGATGGAGTCATCAAGCAGCAATGTATGGATATATTTGTCCAGTACCTGCTTCAGTTCTCTCTTCGCACCCTCTTTAAGCGTATATTCACCCTGATTGAAGAGGATGTTCGATGAGAAACGCATAGCACCACTTTTTGGGTCTATATGGATGGAGTCACCCATCACATCTTTCAGTCTCGAGGCCACTTTGATCTTCATACCCGTCAGGTTACGGATCTTCACTTTAGTGATATTAAGGTCTTCGACAAGCATCTGATGTGCTTTACTTTTTGCCATCAGCTTCTCTTCGAGCAGGGCAAGCTCACCATCTTTTAGCTTGAGAATATGAACACTCTTCTCCTCGCGCTCTTTAGCAGTGGCTGCTTCTGCCAGGAGACGACTGTTCTTCTGCGTCAACTCCTTCTCTTTAAGCTCATAATCAAACAGCAGCTGCTTAAGCGTCTCCATCTCATCAGAGTTAAGACGGATCTCTTCGACTTTTGCAGTGATCTTGGCCTGATACGTCAGCTCCATCTCTCTCTTTTGCTCCTCGCTGAGTCCCAAGGCTTCATCAGAGAGTCTTAGGGCACTTTGGGACTCCTCATAGAGTCGCTGTGCCCTGCCAAGTTCAAAGGCAAGATGGATGTTCTCCTCTTTAGAACTATTGAGCTTCTCATTAAGCTGTTGAAGGCGGCTTTTCTTATCTGCGAGTGCATCCTCACTCATGTTTAGTGCCGCCTTCTCCTTCTCAAGATCGACACGGATAGCCTGTAGGTCAGTCTGGATAAAGACATACTTCACTACGATCGCACCGATAAGCAGTATGAAGACAAACAGTAGCCCGGCCATAAGGTCAGCATACGATATCCAGAAGTTCTGAGTATCATCCTCACCATCATTTTTATAGATCATTCTTTCTCATCATCTTTGAGGTTGCCAAGCTGACCGACTATCTGCGCTGTCTCACTGTCGATCATCTGTAAAGTCTCTTGCAGTTTCTCCATGAACTTACTATCAAAATCATTGAGGCGTCCCTCAAAATTGTTTCCTATTCGGTCGATCTCAGTACGCATCGTCTCAAGGTTCTGTACTACCCCACTATATACATTACGGACATTATCGGCACCGATGTTGTTCATAGTGCTGTTAAGCATCGTGATCTGCTCTTCGATACGCGTTAGCAGAAGTTCACTTTTACTCTCTCTGAGTGAGAGGGCTTGATGCAATTGGGTGAGCTGCATGGTGTTCTCTTCTATTCGGATGGTAAAGCCCTCAATACTTTTGTGTACGGCATGCTGTGTCTCGAAAAGGTCTTTTCTTGCGGCAAAAGCGGCTTCTGTCTCTTCCGCACTTCGCTGTACCTGCTTCGCGGCCTTCTCGACGACACGTGTCTCTTTCATAATAAAACCATCAAAGATATCGAGCCGCTGTGCAAGGGTCTTGTTGATACCCTCCATCAACTCATGCGAACTGATGTTGTCAAAGACTGAGTTGAGTTTGTCGAAGTTCTCCATACTCTTTTTAAAATAGGTCTGCTCTATCTCCTCTTTCTCCCAGAAGAAACGACGACTCTGCTCTTCGATAATACGGACGCTCTTCTCAAAACGGCTGACGCCACTCTTCTCAAAGAAGATCCACCAGATGGAGAGAAAGATACCGTAGATAGAGACATAGAACGCTGTCCCCACACCGCCTAGCAGCAGTGATATCTCCTGTTCAAGCGCCTCAGATGTCTGCGAGGAGAAGTCCGGCATAGAAAGAGCGATACTGATAAACGTCCCCAAGATCCCCAACGTCGGGAAAAGGCCTGCAGCCACTGAAGAGAAGTTCTCATTACGCAGATCACTGCTGAACTTACGCATGAACGCACTAAAGGGAGCATTGGCTTTGCTCACACTGCCTATACTTAGGAGATTGGCATTGATATAAGTCGTCAGATCTTCGAGCATCGTCTCAAAACGATTTTGAAACCGGCATGAGGAGTAGTAGGCGTTATGAGCGGCAAAAAAGATGAAGATGACAAATATGATACCGATGAGTATCACACTGTGGATCTCTGTCTTAAGTGGTATCATCTCCAGATAACCGCCGATCACTACCAAGAAGATCAATAGCGGGATCAACAGTAGTAAGACCAGACGAAAGAAGCAGATATGCCTACCACCAAACTCTAATCGTAGATCGATAAAGTCGTGCTCATTTACCATTGCATGCCTTTTTACCCATTTTTAATCTTAATTCACTAATCTTACTTTAGCAGACCTCTGAAAGTCCTTATATACCTATCTTTATAATAGCCCTCACCTCGACTCTGTCAGACACTCTGGTATAATTACCATAGGGCACCTCTAATAACCCTGTATATCATCAGGTTTTTAGAGATGCCCTAAAAATCACAACTCCGGACTTGACAATGATCATCATACCTGCAAGACTCTCATCCACCCGTTTTCCCAAAAAAGTCATCGCTGATGTTGGCGGCCTGCCAATGGTCGTACGTACTGCGAAACAGATAAAGCATCTTGACCGAGTCGTCGTAGCTGCTGAAGATGAGGAGATCATCGAGATCTGTAAAGAGCATGGTATCGAGGCTATGTTGACCTCATCGACACACAAGAGCGGGACCGACCGCATCAACGAATGTGCACAGCTACTCGATATAGCCGATGATGAACTCGTCATCAATATCCAGGCGGATGAACCGTTTATCGAAGCAGAGGTGGTCGAGAAGCTGATGAAGCGTCTACAAGCGCATAAGAAACGTGGCGACGGCTTTATCATGGGAAGTTGTTACAATGCGATCAACGCCGAATCGGCAGATGATCCAAACCTTGTCAAGGTCGTCTTGGACGATGACCATAATGCCATCTATTTCTCACGCAGTCTCATCCCCTACAACCGTAGCGGCGCAGCGACCTATTATGGTCATATCGGGATCTACGGATTCACTAAAAAGAGCCTACACGATTTCTGTTCACTTGATGATGCCCCTATTGAAGACATCGAAAAACTTGAGCAACTCCGGGCTATCTATCATGGTCATAAGATCACGATGGTCAAAGTCGCCAGCACCGGCTTCGGTATCGACACCGTCGAAGACTTGGCACGAGCCAAGGAGATCTTCCTTAAAGAGTGATCAACTCTCAAAAGCCTATCTGATACTGTACTATCCAGGCATCGTCACGGTATCCGCCAAGTCCGGACCATGTCTCTTTATCCCCTGATGCGACGATATAGTTCAAGGCGACTTTATGAGCATTACGTTTACGTTTTGAACTTCTGTCCATCTTAGCATCAAATGGATCTATATAGAGGTTGACACCGAAATAGGTATTGCTTAGATCGGTCTCATCAGCATCGGCACCTTTTTGCGCACTACCTTGAAGGTACTTTATCGTTGGTTCGACGTAACGGTTAATAGCGTATTGACCCATGATGGTCAGAGCTGACTCATCATAGTCCTTGATCCCTTTGATATTGTGTCCATCTATATACTCTACTTTGACATTTGCACCATCCATGAAGTGAGAATCAAGACCAATATCATACGACTCATAGTCCTCTGTATCTGCTGCAAGGACAGTATCCACATCTATCGCACCGGTACCTTTATCAAACGCATAAGGCTTCTGTCCTTCTATACCACCCGCGTTCTCAGATAGTGCATACGACGCTTCCACGTGAAGCAGCTCTGTCCAGTCGAACATGACACGCGCGGCATAAGAGTTCCCGTTACCCTCTTTCGCATTGGTGACCGACGCACTTCGGCCTGCCTGATTCGCGATCATCAGGTCATAACCAAAACCTTTCCATGGGCGTTCATGACCCATCTCATACCCATTTACCTTACCATCGTTGCCAAAACCAAGGTCACGACCAGATATCATCAGACCAAGGTTCCGCTCGAGGACAAGTTTCTTATCAAAACCACGTTCGGTCACATCCAGGTTCCATCCTGGGATGGTAAAGCCCATACCGTGTGGCATCTTGATGACACCCAGTTTCGGGATCAATGCTTTATGATAGGCATAAGCGACAAAAGCATCTTTGATGTTATCGGGTACACCTATCCCTGAAGCTCCGCCAATATCTGTCGTACTGTTAGCCGAACTGTCTTTGTTAAAATCGATAAAGACCTTACTGCGTACTTTACCAGCTGAGTACTTCCACCCAAGGCGCACACGCTGTGCATGAAAAGAGATACTGTCATTATCTCCAGTAGCTGAACCTTCACCACCACGCATCTCCAACTGGGAGAAGCCAAAGATCGTCAATTTAGTATCGATATCACCGATCTCTCTTTTCTCTGTATAAGCAGCAAACGCACTGCTTGACATCATCAGGACTGCTGCAGCTGCTGCTGCGATCTTTCGACTCCGCTTCTTTCTCATCTTCTCATCCTTTAGCTGATCGATCTTCTTTCATAGAGACTAGGTGCTCTCACTGACCTGTTCTAGATCGTACTTTACATCACGTAACACCCTGATCGTTTTTACTTGATCACTTAGATGATAATGATCTGTCCATCTAACATATCGTCAGAATATATTATTTTTCAATACTTTATAATATTTTTACAGGATGGGTCTTAAGGGTAATGCTAAAGAAAGACTAGAAGATATGTCATAAGTGTTCTGGAGAGTGATCAGATCAAAAAGTCTGTGAAGATCATCGATAGGGGTCGAGAGCAGTAACGCATCAAGATGAAGCTATCTCTCTTCAGAACTGCCGCCGATCACACATGAAGGGAAATGAATGAAAAGCAAGGAAATACGACGGCAGCTCTGAATAAAGGTAGTAACACCTTTATGGTCGGATATTGATCCAACCCTCTTTGACCCGTTCGACTATCTCGACGATACCAGCAGTCACTATCTCTGAACCTTCGACTAGTTCAGTTGGCTTGATACCTTTGGTCTGCATAGTGTTACCACAGGCGACAAACACGACATCATACTGCATCAAGACATCTACCCGCAAAGCGATCTCTTTCTCTTTTTTCAGCAATGCCCGGATACCGTGGTAATAAGCTATTATCTTCATCTCGACATTCTCAGGGCCATAGGACTTCAGGACATTGTTCGCTGAACTAAGGACATGATGAATAGCCTCGTCATCCCCACTGGTAATAGAGAAGACAATACGTCGCGGTTCGACAAAAGATGGCTCTGGGTCGGCAAACTCCGTCTCAGCACTGACCAATAGACTCAGTAATAAAAGTCCTATTAATATACGCATCACACTTCTCCTTCATAACGTTTTTTCTCTTATTCACTTAATATTAGATAAAAACTCTTTAAAGTCATCCTGACCCCATGACCCAGGGATAGTCTTGATCACCTGCATCTCCTGGTCCATAAAATAGAACGAGGGAGTCATACTGACATGTAGATCAAATGGCATCTTCTCATGACTCAGATCTATCTTGACAGGGATAAACCGCTCTTCTATCAATTGGCTCATCTTTTTATCATCAAATACATCCCTATCCATATCCTCACAATAGTGACATCCCTCACGCACTGCATCGATCATAATGATCTTTTTTGTCACTTTAGCTTCTTTCTGACCTGCATCCCAATTTCGCCATTCAACAGCCTGTAGACTCAAAATGCCAAGTAACAACAGCATAAGCTTACTCTTCACCCCACTCCAGCATACGGTATGCCACCTCCACATTTTGTCGATGCATCATAGAATAGAGAGCTATATCACGATACTTGAGCATGACGATGATATCGACTGCATCTTCTATCCCCACATCATCATCGATAGCAGACTTGACCTTCTCCCGAAGTTCAAAAAGATAATCATAGGTAAGATCAAAAGCAGTGATATCACTCTTATCTCCATGACCACCGATCACCGTCTTGAACTTTTTCATCTTAAGATCGTCCAAGACCTGCAGCCAGCCATTGATATCACCATCTCGCAACGATAGAAGACGATCATTAAAGAGCAGATCTCCTGCAAAAAGGATCTGCAGTGAGGGGATCGTGATAAAAAGATCACCTTCTGTATGGGCTGATCCATCTACAAGATGTAAGATGACATCGCCTTTAGCAAACTGTATGACCTTCTCTTCATCTATCATCTCTTGAGGCAGTCTTGGCACAGTCTCCTGATACGCTTCTTTAGAGATACGCTTTTGCATCCGTGTCTCAGCTTTTGGGTCGACCTCATCTTTAAACAGCTCTGGACCGATGATCGTAGCACCCAAAGCCTCATAATGACCATTGCCTAACCAGTGATCATCATGGACATGGGTATTGATGACATACTTGACTGGCATCTTTTTTATCTTATCCATCTGTGCAAGCGCTTCTTTGGCATACAGATAAGTCGGCCCAGAATCTATGACAAGCCAACTCTCACCCATATCTACGAAACATGAGTTGACCATATTTCCATTATTGGACTTGTCCATCACTTCGGGTTTTCCAAAGTAGCAGTAGACATCCTCACTGACTTTTGATGGCTTTAATCCATACTCAAAAGCCGATGCTTGTACGATTACCAGTATGATGACCCAAAGTGTTCTCATGACTTACCTTTTTAGAAAAAACCTACTTGATATTGGATGACCCATGCATCGTCTTTATAACCACCCAGACCGGACCAGGTATCTTTGTCACCTGAGGCTATGATATAGTTCAATGCGATCTTATGAGCATTACGTTTACGTTTTGAACTTCTGTCCGTCTTAGTGTCAAAAGGGTCAAGATACAGATTGACACCAATGTAAGTATTAGTCAGATCAGTCTCAGTAGCATCAGAACCTTTTTGCGCACTACCTTTGATATATTTTATCGTAGGTTCGACATAAGTGTTGATAGCATACTGACCCATGATACTCAATGCGTCCTCATCATAGTCTTTGATACCCTTGATGTTATGACCATTGATATACTCTACTTTGACATTAGCACCATCCATGAAATGGGAATCAAGACCGATATCATACGACTCATAATCCTCAGAATCCACATCGAGGACAGTATTCACATCTATTGCCCCGGTATTCTTATCAAAAGCATATGGCTTCTGACCTTTTATACCACCTGCGTTCTCAGACAGTGCATACGATGCTTCTGCGTGGATGAGTTCCGTCCAATCAAACATGACACGGGCTGCATAAGAGTTGCCGTTACCCTCTTTTGCATTGGTGACCGAAGCACTTCGACCTGCCTGATTCGCGATCATCAGGTCATAACCAAAACCTTTCCAAGGACGTTCATGACCCATCTCATAGCCGTTTACCTTACCATCGTTCCCAAAACCAAGGTCACGACCCGAGATCATCAGTCCAAGGTTACGTTCAAGGACAAGTTTCTTATCAAAACCGCGTTCAGTCACATCCAGGTTCCATCCCGGGATCGTGAAGCCCATACCATGTGGCATCTTGATGACACCCAGTTTCGGGATAAAAGCCTTATCATAAGCATAGGCGACAAATGCATCTTTGATGTTATCGGGTACACCAATACCTGATGCTCCACCGATGTCTGTCGTACTGTTGGCAGCACTATCTTTATTGAAATCCAGAAATACCTTACTGCGCACTTTACCGACTGAGTATTTCCAGCCAAGGCGTAGACGCTGTGCATGAAAAGAGATACTGTCGTTATCTCCAGTAGCTGAACCTTCACCACCACGCATCTCAAGCTGGGAAAAACCAAAGATCGTCAATTTTGTATCGACATCCCCTACCTTCTTGACTACATCGACACCAGAGGCGTTACTTGACATCATCAATACTGCTGCTACAGCTGTAGCCATCTTTAAAGTCTTGATCTTTTTCATCTGCTCATCCTTTTTGTTTAAAAAATTATGAGATAATGCCCCTCGTGATGAACCACTTGTTCTCTCAGGACATCCTCATCCGATCTGCGGCAGGTACCAACTGCCGCTACCTCGATAGACTATCTTCCCACTTTAACAGCTTGTACTACCCTTTACAGGGCAACCACAATCATAATCAAGCAGTCGAACATTCCCTTTATTACTTACATCGACCACTTTTTTACGACGTATATAATCACGAGTCACATCGTAGACTGCGCGGGTCTTCTCTTCTTGAAGGTTCTCTCCTGCATTTTGCAGGTTTCCTCCCCAGGATGAGACGATATAGGTCTTTTTCAGATCGATCGCTTTTCCACCGATCTTCAAAGCAGTGATCCGCTCCCCTGCTTTAGCTGAGACCGTGATATCATAAGTCACGCCACCAAGCCGACTCATATCGCCACCTTGTTGATAAAGTGGGTTCGCATTAAAGACGTTATCTGCGATATCCTCAAGCAGTTGTGCGATGCGATCGCCTTTTAGCTCGAAAGTATAGACATTCGGATAAGTGATACCACACATCTCATAGACGTTATCCATCAAGATATCATCACCTGCAAGCACCGTAGTCCCCCAGCGATAACCCGGTGTGAAAGAGAGATCACACTTCATCTCGTCCATGATCGCATCATTGATAAGCTGATCGAAAGTCGAGAAGAAGGTATCACGTTTATAGAGTGTCCCTTTGGTCTTACCCAGGACTTCATTAAGCTCTTTATCAAACGGCGCATAAAGCTCATCGACAAGCTTGACCCCTTCCGGATCGGCAGGGATGATATTTGACGCTATCGGAATGAGCTTGTACTCATAGTCTTTGACTTTATGGTCTTTGATATCGATGTCTAAACGCCCGATATATTTACCATGACTACCGGCTATCACGATCACCGTCCCATCAATAGTGATCGGCTTTGGTGAAGGGTCATGTGTATGTCCACTCAAGATAAAATCGATACCATGGACTTTACGTGCGACCTCCTGGTCGACACTGAAACCATCATGTGAAAGCACCACCACACAATCGACTTTATGCTCCTTACGAAGCTCATCGACATACTCCTGAAGGGTATCAAGACGTAGACCAAAACTCCACCCCTCCGTAAACTCTTTAGGGTTTGCCGTCGATGTGAATGGAAATGACTGACCAATAATACCTATCTTTGCATCACCACGCTCTTCAATGGTGTATGGCTCAAATATCAGCTCCTCATACTCATCCTCAAAAGGATCATCACCAACGATGTTTTGCGAGATGAACTTCGCATCTAGCATTCCGATGAGTTCCTGAACACGCTCTTTACCATAAGTGAACTCCCAGTGACCGACCATCACATCAACACCTAGATAGTTCTGAGCTTTTACGATAGCTTCACCGGCCGTTTTAAGTGCTACACCTGTACCCTGCCATGTATCACCCGAGTCCAAAAAGAGGACGTTCTCATCGCCACGTTCACGTTTGATCTCATCGATCAGCGTCTTCATATGGGCAATACCACCCATCTTTCCAAACTTCTTGGCCAGGGTCTCAAAGTCCATATGCGTATCAAAATAGGCATCAAGTGAACTTGGCTCCAGACCATAATGCTTGGCAAATGACTCACCACATAAAAAACCAGGTGTGCCCACAAGGTTTGGTGCCGAGATAAGAGTAGATGGCTCTCTCCAGTAAAGAGGCTTGATATGCGCATGGATATCACACATATGAAGCAGTGTCAGCTTGCCTTTGGCATCAAAATCATACAAGTCTTTCAGCGAGATATTTGCTGGGCTTTTTCCACTAACAGTCTGCGCAAAACCATTGGATACCGTTACCAGTCCCAATGCCGCAGCGATCTGCATAAAGTCTCTTCTTGAGATATCCATGATCTCTCCTTAACGTTTCAGACCGGGAATAGCGATCTCACGGCCTTTTGCTTGTTCTGTCACATAGACTTCCAGCGCGACCATCTCTTTAGAACCTAGAGGGATCACCGCTAACAGTGCATTGTTCATACAGCCCTGAAAACGGCGCTGAAGTGTTCGCATCGATGATTTTGTCATCCGGTATGCCGGCCATGTCGCAGCTGCCTTGTTCTCTACCGACCCAAGGTCTGGTAATGGTTGTGTACGCAAGATAGAGCCGATGACGTCGGGAGAGTGACAACTCATACATGAGAGACCACGACCTCCACGTTTTGTATTGAACACCTCATCACCAAGTGCGATGGCCTCTTTCATATGCTTGTTCGCGTTCACATCGATGTTGATCTTCTCATCATTGGCGATCGCTTTCGAATAAGCCAACATCGAGAACATATCGGCACTTGCCAGAGCAAAAGGCTTATGACCGTTTTGTACCATCAATGCCTGGATGACCTGATCAAGCCCAGCTACCATATCTAAGCTATCGATATAGCGCGGAAAGCCTGCTATATAGTTCGGAAGGGCATCTTCACTCACTCCCAAAAATTTTGCCAGCCCGGCATCACCATCACAATACTCTTCAAGCAGTTCAGAGCCACTTTCGACATCCATATCTGCCGGATTGTTCTCCAGCATCTCTGCATACATAGCGCGGTCCGAATCACTCATAGCGAACTGCTCTCCTCCAAAGGCCAATACACCGACAAGTGCCGCTGCAAGGATAATATTCTTAGATACCATCACTTAGCCTTTTGGTTTGATTTTCTTGCTTTTCTCGTTTACTTCACCCTGATTATCAGTATACACCCAAATTAATTCCTGCAATGGTAAATATCATTGGGGAGGATTTGTACCCAGTGGTTTTGGGGTCCCGGATCCTGGGTAAAGGTGCTTTGGCTGGAGGAATGCCTCTTTATAAATATATAGCTAATCGGTTTTTGACACTTTCTCAAAACTTACTTATCAATTATAAGCTCTCGGAATATCATAC
>JADGEC010000032.1:13882-30335 GCA_016744575.1 Sulfurimonadaceae bacterium
TTGAAGTTGACCGTGAAAACTGGATTTGTCGAGAGCGACTCCCAAGTCTTCATCATCGTAAACAGCTTATCATCAAACATAAACTTCACTTCATTGATGTAATGTGCCGGAACGATCTTTCCTGTCTTTTTATCTTTACGAAGACCCGTATCCATTGGATGCATCACCATAAAACTGACTTTGACGATCTCACCACTCTTATATTTTTTTGGTTTGATCTTGATCAATGATTTTCTTTTTCCCATAATGTGTCCTTTTGTTTTTTCTTTTTTATCTATAGCTTACGTCAATCACATGAAGGGATCAGCCACAACCACCGATAGTCACTTTTACGTTTTGTGAAGCACTCAGGAACTCACCGGTACTTGTCTCGACCAGAGCCATGACTTCTTGCGATGAACCAAGTTTTACACGACTAGAGAACATAGCTTTACCGTTCATCGGAGTGAGCATCACATCTGCACAGCGTACGTTACTGTTCTTAGTCGCGAAGATATGGATCGCTTTGACATGATCAGCATCAGTCATAGGTGAATCGATCTCGACAGTCACAGGCACGACTGCACCGTTCTCCGCGATCTCAGGTGCCTTAAGATGTACTTTTGGTGAGGCAACGACACTCTTTCCACCTGTTATAGCCTTGATGGCATCATCAATACTTAGCGCATTAGGACCTGCTGGAGCTTCTGCCCCCATGACCATAGTCGGTGTGATGACTGCTGATGCAGCCGTGATAAGACCTAATCCTCTTAAAAATGATCTTCTTTGCATATCTTCTCCTTTTTATTTCTTGATCGATACTATGTATGATGTGATATCACAGATCTCGCGTTCTGTGAAGAGCCCTGTCGTCAGATTGACTGTCATGTGTGTGTCAGGATTATCGATACGCGGATCAGCGATCTTCTGATAGACATAGACGTTATCACGAGTACCTGTCTTCATAAAGTACTCTTGATAGTTTGTCAGGTCAGGTCCGATGTTTCCACCACCCTTCGCACCTTCGATGTTATGGCATGCTACACAGTTACCATACTGTTTCTCTTTACCATCAGCATTTTTTCTGCTCAATCCTGTAGGCGGGTTTTGCTTTGCTTTTTTTCCATTAAGATTATGGAAGATAAAAGAGCCTCTCGCAATCGCGTCCTTATCATCGGTAATACATCCTTTTGGCATCGTAAACTGCTTTGCCGGTCCCAAAAGGTCTTTAGCGATGATGGCACTTGCATCAGGTACTTCGATAGCACTACGCAGATCCGCTGCACTTGCCAATGTCATACCTACCGTGATCATCATAAATAATGACTTCCTCATATGTCACCCTCCTCTGTTTAACTTAGAGAATAGTAACGCTCTAATGTAAAGATAATGTAAAAAAGGTGAGAAAATCATATAAAAATAACTAATATAATGAAAGGTTCTTATTATTATAATTTAAAATGTTTGTTGATAGAGATCGAACGGGGAAAAGTGTAGATAAACGTACTACCTTTTTTGAGCTGAGAGATGACCTCCAGCCCTATACCGGCCTCATCCATGATGGATCTGACAATATTAAGGCCTATACCAAAACCACCTTTACCGGTCTCTTCCCGATAATAGCGCTCAAAGATCTTGTCACTATCGGCGATGCCCACACCATGATCGGTAAACATGAGTCTGATACCCGACTCATCACGCTTTAAGGCCACCTCGATACTGCTCTCTTCATAAGAGTACTTTATCGCATTGGAAAGGTTGTTATCTATTATGCGTTGCAGTTGCGTCGTATTAAAGAAAATATTCATATCATCATCGAGATCAGAGACTATTACGATATTCTTCATCGCAGCGACTTCATCAAAGTAAGAGATACGTTCTGCCATAAAGGCCTTAAGATCGATGGCCTCTGGGATAAAGTCCAGTTTTTTGTTCTTTATCAGATAGTCCATATCATTATATATATTTGACAACGTCTTGGTAGCCGCTTTGATACGTTGAAGATATTTACTACTATCATATTTTTGGTTGTATAGGTCGATGTTCACATTGATGATACTCAAAGGGGTATTGATCTCATGCATGGAATCTTTGATAAAATTATCTAATTTCTCATTGACTCTTTTAAACGGTTGGGAAAAAAGATCTAAAAAGACAAAAGAGAGGGTAAAGACCAGGATGACGATGGAGAGTAGTATTATGCTCACTCTCTGATAGAGAGAAGCATAAGAGAGGCTATTAGCGATGATCATATACTCTGCATCAAAGTAGCGTTGAGCTGGTAAGGAGACGATGAGATAGGCATGATCATCATAGATATGGTAACCTGGCGAGAACTTTGCTATAGGTTTCGTGATCAGGCTGAAAATAGGCTCAAAGTGCAGGTCATAAAGACCGGACTCTATACTTTTAAAGCGTGGGTACTCAAAAGCATCCTCACGTGTCTCATCAAACTCCTCCATCGCACTCAAGATCAGAGTCGAACGCTGCTTAAGCAATAACTCGTTTTGGACCTCATAGATACTTTTCATATAGACAGTATAGATATAAAGCGGTGCCAGCAAGATAAGTGCGATCAAAATAGTATAGATGAATGCATTTTTCAGTGCATATTGACTATCTTTCAATGATGTATCCAAGCCCACGTCGATTTTTGATCACCTCTTTGGGAAGTTTTTTACGTAGGTTGTTTATCTGTACGCGAATATTTGCCGGATCGACATACTCACCCCAGATCTCATCTTGAAACATACCAACAGAGACGACCTGATCATGATGTCTTAACAGAACACCCAATATCTCTTTCTCTGTCTTACTAAGTTCGATGTTCTTGTCATCTTTTTTTAGTGTGAACTGTTCAGTATCATAGACCAGCCCCTCAGCTAATCGTAATTCGTTCTCATTATGATAATAGAAACTCTTACAGGCCTGTGTTATCCGGAACTGGAGTTCTGTCAGATCAAAAGGCTTACGTATATAGTCACAACAGCCCAAATTGTATCCCTCTTCCAGATCACTCATCTGCGTTCTTGCCGACAAATAGATAGCCGGAGCTTTTTGTCCTTCGTCGCGGAGTCTCTTCAATAACTCAAACCCACTCATCCCCGGGACATTGACATCAAGCAACAAGATATCGTACTGTTGTGAGTAGAAGGCATCATAAGCATCTTCACCATCACGAAAGCCATCGACTTCGTATCCGATGTTCTCAAGAAACTCTTCAATACTGATACGTAATGTATACTCATCTTCAAGTAAAAGTACCCTCATCTGATCTTCCCTTCTATCTTACGTGTCTCTTTATGCTTTAGCATCATCGAGATCAACTCCTCTTTCGAATACGACTCCAGTATCTCATTCGCTTCTTCCATAAACAACTCTTTATCCTCTTCTGGCACGGTGTCTTTTAGATAGAGAAGTGCTTTATCATAACCGCTACGGTATATACGATTATCATACTGCTCTTTTTTAACGATGTCATACAGATTGTTTCGTGAAAAGGTGACCAGAAAAGAGAGGTCTTTCTCTTTGTCTCCAAAATATTCGATATCTTTTTTTGACATGACAAAGACATAAGCTCCAAGATTGTCACCTTCACCATCGTGCATCGGTGTATAAAAGACATATTTATCATCTTTTAAGATGACTCGTTGATCTCTTAACACTTTCATATCAATACGCTGCAATGTTTTCAGGTTGACAGTGTTGTAACGACGATTTGCCACTATGTAGCTTCCTACAGTAGGATTGTTTTGCATCAAGACAGCAATATCATAAAAATCATAATCCATAAGGACATAGAGATCGATACCGAACTTTTGAAAAAAATCCGTTGTACCGTCAAAGAACTGCAAGACCTCGACAAAACCCAGCAGCCTGTTTTTCTTATAGATAGGGACCGTTGCCTTGATACCAAGACGGCGCCCTACCTCGATCGAGACACGTGGTTCTCGCTGTGTCTTGAAATAGGAGAGGTCCTGACGATGATTTCCCAGATACATGCCAGCATAGATATTGTCCCAGCTTCGTGCGAAGATCAGATAGTCATTGGTGATTATCTGCGAACGTACCAGCGTATGTGTATACTGCTTCACACTGTTCATCACCGTTGAGAGTACCGCATAACCTTTGTCTTCATCATCCTCTTCAAGAGCATCGATCAATGCCTGGTCCTGGGAGAGGATGATGGCAAAACGAAGGGCACCTTCTTTCTCACTATCAAGCTGTTTACGTAAAGAGAGGTCTAACTGATCGCTTACGTCATCGACCATCTGCCAACTGACCTGGGAATTGAACATCTCGATCACCGCTAACAGGCCCAAGACACTGACAAAGAACAACCCGATAAATACTTTTTTGTTAATCAGACTCATCGCCTCTTTTCGCCATTGGATTTGGAAGTACTATAGCAAATATTTATATATTTATCGCTCAGATCGACTTATATCCTTAAAAGAGACTAGAAATATATCAAGAAGCCTCAAAAGTACGACTATCATGACTCAAACGCTCTAATTGCCTTCCTGACTATAAGAATTTCTCATGATCTTTACATATTTTTTACATTTGAGCACTATACTTCTACAAAAATAAGGAGCTTGACATGAGATCTATCATTCTGATGTTTATACTGATACTTAGCTGGAGCGCCGCAACGGCCAATGAAGATATACTTCTCTATAAAGTAGAGAACAAAGAGGGTGCAGTAAGTGCCGAGACCATTGCTGTCGGATTGGCAAAACAGGGTTATACCATTGCCAAAAATCAGGATATGAACGGACCCTACAAAAAACAGTTCGAACAGACAAGCTTCAAGAGCTATAACCTTATGTCGGTCTACTACCCGGAAATAGCACAGACCCTGGTCATGAAATATGCCGAAAGCGGTATTTTTGCACCTTTTTCCCTGGCCATATATCAACGTGAAGGCGAAGAGCACCTTTACATCGCTTTGCTGACGGCTTTAGCACAGGCTAAGATCCTTGATGTTCAAGACCCTCTATTTCAAAGACTTGAAGTACTAAATCGTAAAGCCATACAGACTATCTTACCAAATGCGAAAGAGCTTACACTTGAGTATGCACCGGAAAAGACCGATAAGAGACTTTATACAAAATACTCATTTGAGATCGATGATGAGGACGCTCTTGATGCCCGAGAAGAGATGATAATGTTGATGACTGAGGGAATGAAGCCGAGCGGTTTTGTCGTCGCAAACTATCTTGATCTTAATGCCGAACTACAGGAAAATGGTAAAGAGGACTATCTTTTTTACGATGCCTACTCACTATGTAAACTAAAAGTCATCTATGAACTCTCCAAGACAAAACCCGAAGCAGGTGCCTTTGCTCCATGTACCATGGTCATCTACCATAAAAAGGGAAGTAATAAGACAGAGATCGCCTCACTAAACATCTACAACCTCACATCCACGTTGGCGATCAAAGATGATGCCTTACTACAGGTGTTGGAAAAAGCGCAGACAGATATGGCAGCAGTGATCGAGGAAGCTACCGAGTGATCAGAGCATGGGACTTATGTCCCAAGCCAATATCAAACGACCTTCCGTAAGACCCTGTCCAACCATGATGAAGGTAACAGGCGTTTTAGGTACCCAAATATATAGGTCGGGACGGTGACATAGTAGTGTGCTTTTGGTCTGGCAGACTCAAGAGCATGACAGACCTTTTTCGTGATGGCTGAAGCTGGAAGTTCAAAAGGGTCTTTCCCGGCTTCAGACTCGAAACGCGCTATGGTCTTTTGGTACTCATCTTCAAAAAAGCTTTCATCTACTTTGATGTTTTTCCTGAACCTGGCATAGGCATTATCGCGAAAGCGTGAAGTGATGGGACCGGGTTCTATCAGGCTGATGAAGATATCGCTACCATGAAGCTCAAGCCGCATCGTATCGGCTAGCGCTTCAATGGCGTATTTACTGGCATTGTAAGCACCCCGAAAACGCAGACTGACGATGCCCAGTACTGAGCTGTTGTTCATGATACGCCCATACCCCTGCGTACGCATGATCCGCATCACTTTCACACTCACATCATGCAGACCAAAGACATTAGTCTCAAACTGCTCTCTTAAAGCATCTGTACTCAGGTCTTCGAGCGCACCAGGTTGACCGAACCCGGCATTGTTAAAGAGTGCGTAAAGCGTACCGCCAGTACGGGTGGTGATCTCTTCCAAAGCAGCGTCCACACTCTCTGGTCTCGTGACATCGAGTAGAAGTGATTCAAGTCCTTCATGCTCAAGACGTGTCACATCCTCTGTACTTCGGGCCGTAGCAAAGACACGATATCCCAGTTTTTTAAGGTCATGTGCCACCTGATAGCCGATGCCGCTTGAACAGCCTGTGATCAATATGCTTTTTGTATCCATAGGGTATGCCGTTTTTTGTTGATATAGTAACGTAAAGAAAGAAAATGGAGAGGGTATAAAAGGAGTGGCGGCTCTCGACGTAAGATGTCGAAAGCTCCGAGTGTATTATTTAGATATTGTCGCGAATACCTAGAGAGTCGATGAGTGTCATGTATCCCTCTTTGTTTGTGCGTTTGATATAACGCATAAGGCGGCGGCGCTGACCTACCAATTTAAGTAGACCAAGACGTGAAGCGTGGTCTTTTTTGAATGACTTAAGGTGATCTGTAAGTTCTACGATACGCTCTGTGATAAGTGCGATCTGTACTTCTGATGAACCTGTGTCGTTTTCGTTACGTCCGTATTTTGAGACGATCTCTTGTTTTTTCGCCGAATCTAAAGCCATGATGACCTCCTGATGGGTATATGAATTTTTTTAACATTAAGCATGATAGCTCAAGTTGGGCCGGAAGTATAGCAAAAAAAAGCATGCACAACAATAAAGTCTACCCACCTCACCTCTTTTTCCGTTATAATATCGTCAATTTAGAAGATGGAGCCCATAGTCCTATGTTGATGACACGTGCCAGTGAATATGCTCTTTTATCGCTAATAGTGATCGCCAAGGCCACAAAACCACTCGATGCGGAGACGCTGTCCAAAGAGTTGGACATCTCCAGAAGCTTCTTGGCGAAGATCCTTCAGTCCATGGCCAGACAGGACATCCTTAACTCTTACAAGGGTGTCAATGGCGGTTTCGCTCTGGCTAGAGCGGCTGACGAGATAACTATGCTCAACATAATCTGTGCTGCAGAAGGAAAGAACCCGGCTGTCTTTGATTGTGCCGGGTCTCAGAAGGACTGTCCGTCTGATAATGCATCGACCTGTCAGGTCTGGTCGTTCTTAAACCGTCTTCAGGGGAAGATCGACCACTTTCTTGAGAAGTTGACCCTCGCAGATATCCTGGAAGATTGATCTTTGGCCAAAGCAAAAAGTGTGACCGGACAGCTTAGCGCCATACTCGGTTTTATCGTCCAGCAGCGTGACCTTAGTATGGTCTTTTTCATCATCGCCATCTTGGGGATCATCATCGTACCGCTTCCAAGCGGTCTGCTGGACTTTATGCTGACTATCTCCATCGCGATGGCGGTACTCATCATCCTGATCTCACTCTATATCCCCAAACCCACAGACCTGACCACCTTTCCGACGATACTCCTTATCATCACCTTGTTCAGGCTCTCACTCAACATCGCTACTACGCGGATGATCTTGAGTCACGGGAATGAAGGCCCTGACGCTGTCAGTGATATCATCTCGAGTTTTGGAGACTTTGTCGTAGGCGGTAACTATGTCATCGGTGTAGTCGTCTTCACCATCTTGGTGTTGATCAACTTCATGGTCATCACCAAAGGTTCTACCCGGGTCGCTGAAGTCGCAGCCCGTTTTACCCTTGATGCGATGCCGGGTAAGCAGATGGCTATCGATGCCGACCTCAACTCCGGCCTGATAGATGAAGGCCAGGCCAAGACACGCCGCGCCGAGATCTTGCAAGATGCCAACTTTTACGGAGCGATGGACGGATCATCGAAGTTTGTCAAAGGTGACGCGGTCGCCGGTATCATCATCACGCTGATCAATATCATCGGCGGTTTTCTTATCGGCGTCTTCCAGTTCGATCTCGATATCGGTACCAGCGCACAGACCTACACCATCTTGACCATCGGTGACGGTCTGGTATCACAGATCCCGGCATTGATCATCTCTACCGCGACTGGTATCATGATCACCAGAGCGTCAAATGACAGTGGAAGCAACTTTGCCGAGGGAAGTATCAAGCAGATGATGGGTAATGCCAAGACGATGATCATCGTCGGTTTTATCATGGTCATGTTTGCCCTTGTCCCGGGTCTGCCTACCTTCTCTATGGGTTTTGTCGGTCTGATCTTTCTCGCTATTGGCTACTCCCTGTATAAATACGAACGTGGAGAGCTCCACATCGCCCATACCGACACTGTCAAACCGAAAAAGAAAAGAGTTCCAGGAGAAGCTGCTGATGAGAGTACGGCACCACCAGTCAAGTCACAAGAGGAGATAGCCAAAGAGGAAGAACGCGCACTTGAGGACATCCTCAAAGTAGAGATGCTGGAGCTGACGCTGGGGTACCAGCTGATCCGCCTGGCTGATTCCGGACAGGGCGGTGACCTACTTGAACGCATCCGTTCCATGCGACGCAAGATAGCTACCGACCTTGGCTTTTTGATGCCGCAAGTACGTATAAGGGATAACCTCCATCTAAAACCAAGCCAGTACCAGATCCTACTCAGAGGCGTACCGATCGGTGATGGCGAGATACAACATGACTGTTTTCTTGCTATGGACAGCGGGATGGCCACCGGCGATATGGAAGGCACCCCGACTAAAGAGCCGGCTTTTGGCCTGGATGCACTATGGATCGCTCCAGAGAAGAAAGAGGAAGCCATCATGAACGGTTATACCGTCGTCGACCCGGCTACTGTCATCTCGACGCATATGAGTGAACTGGTCAAGACCCATGCCGAAGAGCTGCTGACACGTCAGGAGACACAGGCCCTTATCGATAAGATCAAAGCTGATTATCCAGTCGTCGTCGATGATACCTTCAAGGTGGCTAGCATTGGTCTTATCCAGCGGATACTCAAGGCACTTCTGCATGAGAAGATACCACTTAAAGATATGCTCTCTGTCCTTGAGACCATCGCCGATATCGCCGAATACACCAAAAACGTCGAGGTGATCGTCGAGCAGGTACGCGCCCGGATATCTCGCGTCATCACCAATATGTATGCCAGCGAGGATGGTCTCATCAGACTGGTGACCTTCGATACACAGAGCGAGCAGAAGATGCTTGAGAAGTCTCAGGAGCAAGATGGAGTACGTAACCTACTGCTCAATGTCGGTGAGATCAATGAGCTCATCCAGTCGACCAGTGAGAAAGCTACAGAGCTACTCCAAAAAGGCGTATCGCCAGTCATCATCATCGTCGACCCACAGTTACGTAGGCCACTTGCTGAGATCTTCGAACGTTTTAGTCTCGATGTCATCACTCTTTCACATGCTGAGATAAACTCGGATGCTAGATTTGAAGTGATGGGCTCTATCACATTAAAAATAAACTGACCACAAGGACTCTTTTGAACAAGACGATCTATCATCTCTCACATATAGACCTCGACGGCTACAGCTGTCAGCTTGTCATGCACCACACACCATACACCATTCACAGCTACAATGCCAACTATGGTGCAGAGGTACTTGAACGTCTTAATGAGATACTTGAAGCACTTCAGAAGAGCAAAGAAGAAGCCGTCATCCTTATCACGGACTTGAACCTGACCGCCAGTGAAGCCAAATGGCTTGATAATGAAGTAAGACGTATGACCGATCGGGGTAGAAAGATAGAGATCACCTTGCTTGACCATCACGGCAGTGGGCAGGAGAGTGCAGACCGTTACAGCTGGTACTACCTTGACACCACCCGCTGTGCGACCAAGATCACTTACGACTATGTCAAAAAGAACCTTGAGATCGATGAACCAGTATGGATGAAAAGATATGTCGATGTCGTCAATGCCGTAGACCTCTGGAAACAAGAGGAGGAAGAGGAGTTCGAGTACGGCAAAGTCTGCATGCGACTGATCACGGAGACAAGGGAGCTTAACCGTGTCATCTTTTCTAATGAGGACCGAGCATATAAACTTTCTCTACTTACCCATGCCGCTGAGATGACAGAGCTGCCTAATGCGCCGATCTTACTTGATGAGTCCATCCATAGACTGAAAAAAGAGTTCTTTATAGATGAAGAGGACAATACCCTCGATAACCTTGCCACCAAACGCATTGTCGCCCTACTTGGGACAAAACGTCCACTTATGACCATATACTATAAAGGCTACAAAGGTTTTATGAGTTATGGGGTCGGCAATACCTCTATCATCGGTAACGGCTTTTTGACTACCTATCATGAGTATGATTTCATCGTCGATGTCAGCTACCGCGGTACGATGAGCTTACGTGCGAACAATGGAGTCGATGTCTCACTGATCGCTAAAGAGTGGGCACGCGGCGGAGGGCACCCCAATGCAGCCGGTGGAAGGATACAGGGATTTAAAGAGCAGTATCGTTATGACAAAGCAAAAGCACAAATAGAACGTTTGATAGATGCCAGTGAAGCTGTTGCAGGAAAGCTTGAAGTCAAGCGAGAGCCCGCAATATAGGGCTCTACTGCCCAAGCGTAACCATTTTACACATCTTATGCTTTTTAATCATATTCAAACCTTCATATACAATCACAATAATGCTCTCAAGATAATTTTGATATTATCAGACAATATACGTAATGTAAGGATTTGCCCGTGTCACATGCACTATTTATCTCCAAGCAACCCGTCTTAGACAAAGACGAAAGTATAAAAGACTACATATTCTACTACGCTCCATACGAGCAGACTCAAGACAGCAATCATACTAAAGCTTTCATAGATGCACTTTTCCAAAGTGGTCTGAAAAGTCTCTCAGCAGGTAAACGTGCGTTTATCAAGATCAATCGTACAATGCTTTTAGACGCTTCGATCTTCTCCTTTCCAAATGAGCAGTTGGTCTTGGGTATCGATAATGCCGACCCGATCGATGAGACCATCATACGCCGTGTCAATGAGCTCAAAGACCTTAATTTCAAGTTTGCTATCTTTCACACCTCAAGCAAAGATGATATGCCTACTGAGATCGCACCACTACTGCCTTTTGTAGAGTACTTTATCGTCGATACGACTGCCATCGGAGCAGAGGCTTTCAGATCCGACCTGGAAAGATTACAGCAACATCCTCTGACGATGATCTCCGCCAACCTCTCTGATGAGAAGACAAAAGCGTCTTTCATCTCTTTGGGTTTTGAGCTTTTTTCCGGACACTACTTCCTTGATGCACCACTCGATGATGAACAAGAGATCGCCAAGGGTTATCAAGAGACCCTTAAACTGCTAAATATCCTCGAAAATAGCGACTCCATCGATGAGATAGCCGCAGAGTTTGCGACCTATCCCCATATCACCCTGCAGCTGTTGCGCTATCTGAACTCACCAGCCTTTGCCTTACAACGTACTATCAAGTCTATCCGTCATGCACTTCTATTGATAGGCCGAAAGGATCTACGTCGATGGCTGCTACTGCTTGCGTTCACGCAGACTAGCGACAGCGATCCGGCAAACAATCCACTGCTTTACAGTGCCAATGTACGTATGGCGATCATGCGTTTTCTTGTCAACCAGCTTCACAACAGTACAAAAGTGCTCTCCGACGAAGCTCCTTTTGTCGCAGTACTCTCACTATTGCAGCCGCTTATCGGTGTCTCATATAAGAAGATCTTTGAGTCTATCAGTGTAGATGAGAGTATCAAGAGTGCCATCACCGCTTATGAAGGTACCTTGGGCAAACTACTCGAGCTCTGTATCGCTACAGAGCAGTTCGATAAAGAGCGTGTGACCGTGCTTCTAAAAGAGTTAGGACTCGAACCAGAAGCTTTTGAGAAAGCTCTTCTTGAAAGTTACGATGAGCAGCAGTAATTTCTACTTTGCCCGACAACCGATCCTTGATCGAAAAGGCAAAATATACGCCTACGAACTCCTCTACAGAAGTAGCATGCTTAACCGAGCTGGGGAGATACCCAAGAATGCCACAGAACAGGTACTCGTCAATGCTATGAACTTTGCTGGTCTGGATAACCTCATAGGTCGCGGAAGCAAAGCTTTTATCAACATAGATGAACAGATGCTTTTCTCCAATGTACTTGAAAGTATCCCAAAAGAGCACTTTATCCTTGAACTTCTTGAGACCATCGAGTTCACACCAAAGATCACTACACGTGTAGAGCAACTCCATAGAAGTGGTTACCTCTTTGCCCTTGATGACATCATCTGCACTAGAGCGGTCATAGACTCCATCACGCCACTGCTGCCTTTTGTAGCTGTCATCAAGCTTGATCCCCCGGAATCCATCGAGACCTACAAGCGCTATGTGACTCTTTTTAAAAAGATGGGTATCTCTGTTCTGGCTGAAAAGGTCGAGACACAAGAAGAGCATGATACCTTTCATACCATGGGCTGTGATCTGTTTCAGGGTTACTATTTTGCCAAGCCCATCATCGTAAGCGGTAAAAAGATCGATACATCAGCAGCACGACTGATAGAGATACTCGCACTACTCAATGATGAGAACATCAAAAAGGCACTACATCTTTTTGAACAAGACGCTGCCTTGACACTCCAACTGCTTCGATACATGAACTCAGCTGCCTTTAGTTTTCGTACTGACATCAACTCAGTCCGTCATGCAGTGACACTCCTTGGCAGTGGCTATCTTAAACAGTGGTTGACACTGATGACTTATGCCAGAGGCTCGAAGAATGGCTTAGAGTCTCCACTACTCTTTCTTGCGCAGGACCGTGCAAGTATGATGGAGCTGCTTACTGCTGAGATCATCGGGAAAAAGAGTCGTGAACAGGCAAATCTCATTGGCTTACTCTCACTTATAGACTCACTTTTTCAAAGGCCAATGGAGGAACTTCTCCAGGAGATCCATGTAGATGAGAGTATCACCAATATTCTGCTGCACAAAAGTGATAGTGATATGGGTAAGGTCTATCAGCTTGTCATCGCCCTTGAAGCACTCGACAATAAGAGAATAGACCGACTCCTGGCCGAACTCGGTTTTGATCGTAGAAGACTTGCCAGTACGATGCAGCAGTGTTATGAGATAACAGAAAGATCTCAAAAGAGTCTCGAAGCATAAGCCAGGAAGTCACACGCTACTGTACGATCACACGTCCTGCTACTACCTCGACCTTTCCCTCAAGCTCATACGCGAACAGCGTCTCACCAAACTTTTTGACGGCCTCTTCATAAGAGGGATTGCTCTTACAGAAATATAACAATGGGTCAGATGTCTCAGTGATATCTGCATGTGCGAATCTATTGGCAAAAGCTTCTATATCGTAGATGGCCTCTGCTTTACCCTCAGCCAGAAGCTGATTAGTCCCTTCACTCTGCGCGATCTGATGCGGCAGGACATAGATCTGCTTACCCATCTTAAGCGCAAACTCCACACTTCGCATACTTCCACTTCCAAGATCAGCCTGTGTGACGATCAGTGCATCACCAAGGGCCACCACCAACTCGTTCCTGACCACAAAACTCCATGGCGTCTGCCTGAAGTCCAGATCAAACTGACTGATGGTCAGGCCCTGCTCCTCAATAGCTATTATCAGCTCGGTGTTTACTACTGGATAGCGTATCTCGATACCAGAGGGAAGGACAGCGATGGTGTTAGCCATCCCTGCCCCTCTATGTGCAGTCGCATCCACACCCATCGCTGCACCGCTGACTATACAAAGCCCTCGCTTTGCCAATGCACTTGCAAGTCGATAAGTCATCTGCTGCGTGTATTGACTCGGTCGCCGACTTCCGATGATAGATATCTTGTTTCGTCGAAGTAGCTCGTTCTTGCCCTTATAGGAAAGGGTAGCGGGGTATTTTTTCATCCCCTCAAGTTCAGGGATATGAAGATCTAGCTTAGGCATAGGGAGACTCACTTATAGTATGCTGATGATACTATAACCCTTAACGCTTCGCATATCGAATATTATGACATATAGACTATTGATCCGTCAGATTCCTATAACAGTTCATCGATACGAACAAGTTCGACTTTACTTAGCACTCTCTGCGACTGTCTAAGCGCTTCCATCGTCTCACTACGGGGATGACCTATGGCAATGGCTGAGCCATGCTTTCTGGCAACATTCACTGCTTTCGCTATCTGTTGCTTGATGGTAGATATATCAGAGTCGTGATCAAGAAAGATATCTCTTGCAACATAAGAGAGTCCAAAGTTCTTCATGACATAAGGTACGACCGTCTTTCCTGTCGTCCGGCTGTCAATAAAGCCGATGTTCTCTTTTCCCAGCGCGAATATCAGACGGTTCATAGCTATCTCGTCAGAAGTGAACGTACTTCCAGTATGGTTATTGACATATTTGACTTTTGGAAAGAGCTGCTTAAGACTGCGTACATGCTCTAGCATCTTCTGCTGTGAATCACGTGTAAGCAGAGTAGATGGTTCAGGCGTAGCGAAGTGCCTTGCTTCCAAAGGGAGATGGACCATATAGAAAGGTTCTCTCGCAGCCAATGCCGCAGAGTCTGGATGGTTAGCAGAAGGAGGTAAGAAAGACATCGTCACAGGGAGGTCCAGCGCCTTTATCTTCTTGACATCATGACGGAATGCCACATCATCGATGATGATCGCAAGTTTAGGAAGATCGACCGTCAGTTTATTAGCCCGTATAGGACCACTAGGCGGTCTATCTACTTTGTTAAGTGGAGTGCTGTACTCATGTGATGCTGTCTTCTTAGTCTCTCTTTTCAGAGGACGTTCAAGCCTTTTTTTAAGCTCTTGTACTGGAGGCTTTGTCGCGACTACTTCGTGCCGTTTTTGTTTAGACTCGGCTTTTGCGAATCTCTCGATCATGTCATCTCTGCCGTCACTGAACCCAAAATAATAGCCGACTCCACTTGCTGCGATAAGAGAGAGAAGGACGATGACAATGAGAGAGATGATCAGTAATACTCTAGACTGATCAGCACCTTTTTTATGAGTGCTTTTTCGTTTTGTCATGTTTTATTCCATATTCTGTAAATTCATGTGCCATCATAGCAGATTTAGTTTAGGGGAGTTCTGAAAATGTCGCTTCTGCACTATCAACGTATCTTTGATACTCAGGTCCTGCAGTTCGATCGATGAGACACTACACTATCTTCTAAAGATAGAGAGAAAAAACCGTACAAAGCGGTTTCTTCCCTTTGCTTTGTCCATATACTTGTTCACCTCCCCTTTTAGAAGGGAGAGTGCATCAAGTGCCTCTTCTACATCCATCTCAAGTTCAAGACCCTGATACATATTTAACTCAAGCGTATCCATATAGTCGTAAGGCCTTGGGTTCTGCTCAAAATAGATCGCCAGTAGGATGATATTGAGTCTGTCACGCATCTCTGTCTTATACTCGTCAAGCTCGGCCGTACACTCTGGACTCTTATCAAGCTTACCACTATAGCGCCTTATCAGACGGACCGTACGGTTTTTTCGTTCATTAGCATAGAGACATCTAAAAGCATCTCGTCCTTTGACATCGGCGGCATAGCGCTTAAGGTAAGCCCTGTCCAAATAGGTACAAGCTTCCCAATCGTCAAATATACGCATCACTCCGCTATCATAGAACAGCTCTATGTTCGCAAGTAGTCTCTCAAATGTCATCGCATCAGGCTCAGGGATGTTCTCATCCAAAAGTATCGAGTAACGCTGTGTCATATCTGGAAAAAAGGGCTGTAGCAGCTCCATACGATCAGCCTCACTGATCGTGCCGCGTCTTAGATGGTAGACGGCACGGACCATCTCCTTACGGGCAGTGTCATAAGCATCTGCGTCGTACTGGCTTCGTTCACTCAGTGCCATCAGAAAACGGTCGCGCTCTTTTTTGCTAAGCACTCTGGTGAAGTTCTCTATCGCATCTTTGTGCACAGTACAATAGGTGACGATATCATGGTATTCGACGTTCTCTAAAAGATACTCTATCTCAGGCGTGGTAAGTGTCTCGATCATCTCTCTTCTCTGATTTGTTTATGTTTCGTAGTATAGCGAATAGAGATCGCATGAGAGTAGGTAGTGATGTCCATCTCTCAATAGCTAAGAAAAATATAATGGAGGGGTCGTTATGAAGAGCAAGTACATCGGTCCAAGAGGACCATGATGTAGGCTTGCCATGGGATACGTCTAGGAAAATACCCTAGTTTTTGTCAAGATCGACGATCTTATTAGCCTTGATCCAAGGCATCATCTCGCGCAGACGCTCACCAGTCTTCTCGATGCCGCTGTCAGCAAGGTTGCGACGCTCAGCGTTCATACGAGGATAACCTGACTGACCTTCAAGGATGAAGTCTTTGGCAAATTGACCATTCTGGATCTCCGTAAGGATATCTTTCATAGCTTTTTTAGACTCTTCACCGATAACGCGTGGTCCAGAGAC
>JADGEC010000161.1 GCA_016744575.1 Sulfurimonadaceae bacterium
TAGCGGACATGACCCTTTGTGACCTCTACCTCATAGTGGCCTACGATAGCTTTGGAAAGTGTTGATTTACCTGCACCGTTTGGTCCCATGATGGCATGGACTTTTCCCGTCTCAAGCTTAAGGTCAAGCCCCTTGAGTATCTCTTTATTATCGATCTTTGCATGAAGATTGTCTATATGCATCATCCTACACTTCCTTCGAGGGTTAGATTTAGTAGTTCTTTGGCTTCGACGGCAAATTCCATCGGTAGTTGGTTAAAGACCTCTTTACAGAAGCCGTGTACGATCATGGAGACAGCGTCTTCCTCTGTGATACCGCGCTGGCGCAGGTAAAAGAGCTGCTCGTCACTGATCTTTGAGGTGGTCGCCTCATGCTCTATCTGACCCATCGCATCCTGGGACTCAAGATAGGGGAAAGTATGGGCTCCGCAGTCAGGACCGATGAGTAGACTGTCACACTGGCTGAAGTTACGTGCCCCTTTGGCTTTTGGTCCGACTTTGACCAGTCCCCGGTAGCTGTTTTGGCCTTTCATGGCGGAGATACCTTTGGAGATGATGGTCGATTTGGTGTTTTTACCAAGATGGATCATCTTTGTCCCGGTATCAGCCTGCTGGGCAAGGCTGGTCACGGCGACGGAGTAGAACTCTCCGACTGAGTTATCACCTTTCAAGATACAGCTAGGGTACTTCCATGTGATGGCAGAACCGGTCTCGACCTGTGTCCAGGAGATCTTAGAGTTATCGCCTTCACAGATACCGCGTTTGGTGACAAAGTTGTAGATACCGCCTTTACCCGTCTCATCTCCAGGAAACCAGTTCTGGATAGTGGAGTATTTTATCTCTGCATCTTTTTTGGCAATAAGTTCGACGACAGCTGCATGGAGTTGATGCTCATCACGCTGAGGAGCCGAACAGCCTTCATTATAGGAGACATAACTTCCTTCATCGGCTATGATAAGCGTACGCTCGAACTGTCCGGTGTTCATCGCATTGATGCGAAAATAGGTGGAGAGTTCCATCGGACAGCGCACCCCTTTTGGGATGTAGACAAAAGTACCGTCAGTAAAGACAGCTGCATTGAGCGCCGCGAAGTAGTTGTCAGTCATCGGTACGACTGAGTACATATACTCTTGGACAAGTTCAGGATGATCACGCATAGCATCAGAGATAGAGCAGAAGATGATACCCAAGTCGTTCAGAGCCTCAGAGAAGGTGGTCTTGACAGAGACGGAGTCAAAAACGGCGTCTACTGCGATACCTTGTAGCATATTCTGCTCTTCAAGCGGGATACCAAGTTTCTCATAGGCTTCAAGGATCTTCGGGTCGACCTCGTCAAGACTTCCCGGTGCCTGTTTAGGCGCAGAGAAGTAAGAGATCGCCTGATAATCGATGGGGGTATAGTTCAGATGTGCCCAATGTGGCTCTGTCATCTTTTCCCATTTATGCAGTGCTTTGATACGGTCATGTATCATCCAATCTGGTTCTTCTTTTTTAGCAGAGATGAACCGCAGTACATCCTCGTTCAGTCCAGGAGGTGCAGTGTCTGCTTCAACATCAACGGAGAAGCCGAGCTTATACTCCTGTTCTACGAGTCTGTCTACTTCTGTTTGTGCCATCGTGACTCCTTTGAGATGTATTTTAGTTGACTATAGTTGAAAATAGGATAATAATTGTCCCATTTCTGGAAGCGTTTTGTTTTTTTAAGAAAAAAACAAGAGAGTGACTTTGTACACGTTTGATTTGATGTATTTATTTTGATTTAAAAACGTTTAAAATAACTGATTTTCTAAATAGATTATGTTTATATCCGATATAATATATTTAATAAGCCACATCTTCTTGAAAGAGCTGATACACCAACTACCTTGACCTCTCTTTGGCCTAACCCTTATTCACTGAACTACTAAGGAGTCTTCCATGTTCAATGATCTTTCTATTAGTAAGAAAGTCCATATTCCGCTTATACTTTCTATCGTAATAGGTTTTGGCATCATCATCGTCAACTTTATCATCTCGATGGATGAGATTAAAAAAGATGTCTACGATACTCAGAAAAGTGAACTTAAGAGCTTTTTTGAAGATGCTATGTCGGCTAAAGCGGATATCGGGATCACAAATGCTATCAACATCAGTCGAAACAGTGCGGTAATCAAGGCGCTTAGTGATGATGACAGAGAGCTTGCCAAGCGAAGTCTTTCGACGCTGGTGAGTGATTACCGCTCACATACGAAGTTCAAGAACATCAAAGTCCATATTCACGATAAAGATGTCAAAAGTTTTCTTCGAGTCTGGAAACCTAAAAAGTTTGGTGATGATCTGAGTGGGTTTCGTAAGACTGTTATCGCTGTTAAACGTGATAGAAAGCCGATAGTAGGTATAGAGCTGGGACGTGCCGGATTGGTCATGCGAGGGCTTTCCCCTGTTATGGATCAAGGCAGATATGTCGGTTCAGTCGAGTTCATGCAGGGGCTTAACTCCATTGTCAAGGATGCCAAGAAGAAGTTTGGGATCGATGTCATCATCGTGATGGATAAACACTTTCTATCTACAGCGACTGCACTGGAAGTGGCACCGAGTGTAGGGGATTTTGTCCTTGCTGTTCGTCCAGATGTGATCGATGATGCCTACTTCTCCTCTTTGGAAAGCATCGACATCAAAGATAGCGAGAACATACATATCAATGAAAGCCATCTGCTCATCTCATCCCCGATCAAAGACTTCACGGGAGAGATCGTAGGTTATGCGTTAGTAGGTGAGTCGCTTGAGATCGTAGAACAGGTGATCGCCAAGTCTGAGGACTCTTTGATACGTCAGGTGATGATCATGGCTGTGATGGATATGTTTATTCTGGTCTTCCTCATCATCGTCATGCGAGTCGCTGTCTCGGGCCCTATTGGCCGTCTTGACAGTGTCGCAAGAAAACTGGCATCGGGTGATGCAGACCTTACTCAGCGACTTGATGTCGATTCGAACGATGAGATAGGCAAGGCTGCTGCCAGCTTTAATATTTTTATCGATAAGGTCGAAGATATCGCAAACGGGGCCGAAGAGAAAGCCCAGCATGCTGTCGATGCGCAAAAACAGACAGAACATCAGATGCATAAGACCGACCTGATGTTGTCACTTGCGGAGAACATGGTCAAAGGTTCCAATGATAATTCGACAGGGCTCCGTGATAGCATGGAGAACAATATGCAGAGTGTCAACGCTGTCAATGAACTTAATCAGGAGAACGAGAACGTCATCAATGAGGTCAACACTCGTACGGATGAGATCATTACGACCATCAGCCGTATTGCGGAGATGATCGATGATACCCGTAGCAGTTCTGAGCATCTCAATCAGAACGTCGAAGAGATCTTTAACGTCATCTCCTTGATCAAGGATATCTCTGAACAGACGAACCTTCTAGCCTTGAACGCTGCTATTGAAGCGGCACGTGCCGGTGAACATGGGCGTGGATTTGCCGTTGTGGCCGATGAGGTGAGAAAACTGGCAGAGCGTACACAAAAAGCGACTAGTGAAGTCGAAGCCAATATCAGTGTACTTAAGCAGAACTCCGTCTCGATGCTTGAGAACAGTGAGAAAGTCGAGGAGTATGCTACAGACTCTACAAGTAAGCTTGATGTGTTCAAGAGTACACTTGAGAACCTTGTGACTAACGCGATGAAGATCAAAGACGATAATGTCGCGATCGCGGATGAGATCCATACTAATATCGTCAAACTTGACCATATGCTCTTTAAGAACAAGGCATATAGTGCTGTATTGAATGAGAAAAGTGTCACGCTTAACGATGCGGGAAGCTGTGATTTTGGGAAATGGCGACAAGAGTCAGGTAAGAAGGACTTTGGTACGACCGATGCCTTCAAAGCGATGGAACAGCCGCATCATCAGGTCCATGATAAGATGAGACAAGCGATGAAGATCATTGATGCAGGTGAGATGTTCACGAATAGTGAAGAGCTTATGAAGCTGTTTAGCAGTGCTGAGAAAAACAGTCACGAGCTTTTTGAACTACTTAACAGGATGCTTAGCGAAGTGAGAAGATAAGCAGAGGATTTAGTTCTGGGACTTTAGTGTGAGATCAACGGTAGGTCTTGCCCTCATGCTTTAACCAGCCATCAACATGCCTACCTCGTGGGTCATGGTGCGTCCAGTGGATGACACCACCTTTCGCGTTATACTCATACTCCCCGTTAAATTCTACTGTGTCACCTTTTTGAAGTGATGTGATCTTTTTCGAGAGGTCGATGTTGTGCGCTACAAGTATCTTCTGTCCTGAAGGTAGCTTTAGGATAAAACGCTGATGTCTGCTACCTTTATTGTCATCGGGCAGTGTCTTGATCACTGTGCCGTGACCTTTGACTTGGACATCACTTTGTCTGTTCTCATAAGCTGTCTGCAAGAGGCTATTGCCTGACTTGGAATGCTCAAGAGTCGTCTTTGATGGATCAGAAGCGTTCTCGACATAACCGTAGAGAGCGACGACGATCGTGACGGTGAGGGTGAGAAGTGTTTTTTTCATATTGTTCTTTTTCATCATCAATGCTTATTAGATACCGGTCTGACAGGCACGAAGCTCACCGCTTTTGTAGCCTTGTTGAAACCACTGCATGCGCTGCTTGGAACTTCCATGGGTAAAGGCATCGGGGACGACAAAACCCTGAGCCTGTTTCTGAAGTGTATCATCACCAATGGCACTGGCGGCATTCATCGCTTCTTGGATGTCACCCGTCTCAAGCAGATCATGGACATGATGTGCCCAGATCCCTGCGTAGCAGTCAGCCTGAAGCTCTACCTTCACCTGGATGGCATTTGCCTTGCTCTCACCACGGGCTGTCTGTTTGGCCTGGTGTGACTTGTTAAGGGTACCGACGAGGTTTTGTACATGGTGTCCGATCTCATGTGCGATCACGTAAGCTTGAGCGAAGTCACCCGGGGCATCATGACGCTGTTCAAGTTCATCAAAGAAGTTAAGGTCCAGATAGACTTTTTGGTCACTCGGGCAGTAAAATGGTCCGGTCTGTGCACTGGCGAAACCACAGCCACTCTGTACGCTTTGGCGAAAGAGTACCAGTTTGGGTTCACGGTAATCCGCTCCCTCTTTGGTAAAGAGCGTCTGCCAGACATCTTCGGTTTGAGCGAGGACTGCCGAGACGAACTGAGCATTAGTCTCTTCATGAGCACTTGGAGCTTGTGTCGCACTTTGTGGCTGCTGTGAGGAAGAGTCTAAAAGAGCGAGTGGGTTGAAGCCAAGAAAATAGGCTACTACACCGATGACCAAAACGATCCGGCCGATCTTCGAACCGATGAGGAACTGTACTGCGGGAAGCAGTAGACGCATGCCTCCTCGTCCTCCACCCATCCCTCGTGCGGGACCGCGAGAACGCATATCCTCTATATTACTACTTCGTCTTAGATCACTCCACTTCATGGATCACCCCTGTTTTTGATGACAAGATTATACCATCTCACTAAAGAGGCTAATTGAAAGTCTTTGTACTGACACTTGTTGAAGGCATCGATCAAAGGAGGATAGCTAATGGATGAGGGAACCTGATGTTGTATTTTATACTTTTGATAATGTTTTATGATCATAATAAAAAAAAATCATGGATTATTGATAATGTGACGTTTTTGTTATTTTTGTAGAGTACAATGCAACCTTAAAATCATGAGAAACAAGGGGAATAAAGATGATGAATAGAC
>JADGEC010000033.1 GCA_016744575.1 Sulfurimonadaceae bacterium
CTCCATACGAGGTGTTTCATGAGATAGAATCAGCAGCTTAAGAGAATTGAGGTATGATCTTTAAATCAAAGATTGCACTTCGGATTTAAATTCGGGTAAATGGGAGGATTACCATCACTTGCCATAGTGGTAATAGATGTGACATATCAACGATATATTGGGAGTTCAAATAGGGAAGACCGATTCTATTTTCTAATGGCGGTCTTTTTGGAACGGGTCATAAAAATAGTTATTTCTCAGAATTAAACACGATCAAAAAGATCAACCCCCCTTTTTGAAAGATCTCTAGTTCGGCATCCATCTGTCTGACGGTAAGTCGGATCAATTTCATCCCTAATGTCTTTTTGTTCTGAAGTCGTTTTAGATCGACTATGTGATTGTTTTTTTCGTGATATGTGAAGATGTAGGTATTGGCTTCTTTATCTAGGCTGATCAGGAGACTGTCTTGCTCTTTGTTACTATTTTTGGAAGAGTGTTTAAGAGTGTTGGTTATGAGTTCGTTGATGATGATCCCGAGATTGAGCATCGTCTCCAGGGGGAGGGTGATATGCTTGGCTTCGATTTCAAGGCTCAATCGTTGCCCATAACTTTTATAGATCGTATCTGTCAGCTGTCTGACATAATCAGCAAAATCGATCTTTTCAAAGTCATCACTTTTATATAAGGCTTCATGGATCTGTGCGATAGCCTCGATACGGAGTTTACTTTTATGCAAGACCTCACCGGCATCATCAGTCCCATTTTTCTTTAGACTGACTATCTGTAGACCTAAGATAGAAGCGATCATGTTCAGATTGTTCTTTATCCTATGATGTATCTCTTTGATAAGGATCTCATTTTGTCTATTGGAGTGATCTAACCGTGCATAGGAGAGGTTGGTGGAGAAGTAGTAGAAGAGACTGAAGATAAAGATCAGAGTCGAAGAGATGATCATGTTGAGTGTGGATGTCAATGTAAACGCTGAAAGTCCCTGTGTGTATACGACGATAAGAAACCAATAGACATAATGTAAAGCAGTGGCTATTAGTGCGGTCTTTAATCTAAAAAAGAAAAAAAAGCTAAATATCAAGACAAAAGGGTGTGCCATCGTAAAACTGTAAAAATGATCGTTTAAGACTGAGATGGCGATCTCGAGTTCGATGATGATGACCAATAACATGGCATAAAGACTTGTACGTCTTGAACTTAGGTAACTTGACAATAAAAAAGCACTGATGACCGCCAGGGACATCTTGATTACAAACGCGGGATAGATGTGCAAATAGAGTTCGACTAGTGAAGAGATGGCATAGATGATAATAGAGGTGATATATAAGCCGATAAGCATCAGCTCTTTATGACCTTGAATATGAAGTAGTCTTTGTAGATGTTTGAACATATTCCTGCCTTATCTTGAAAGATGGCTGTCTATGTATTATATGACTTTGAGGATCTGCCTTTCATGAGTATTATATACTAAGAAATCTTTATCGGTAAAAGATAGCCAAAGATGTCTCTGTGATACTCTTGTCACTGTTCATTCATGACATGGATATATACTTTGGCCATTTGGGAGGTGAGGCTGGACCTATATATATGATCATAGCCAAATGTGACGTGTTATGTGACAAAATAACTGTAGAATAATCAAAAGATGCTTTTGAGGGCAGTGATGATGGAAAACCAGAAGAGTATACTTATCGTCGAAGATGAACTGATATCGGCTGAATATCTGAAAGAGATCCTGGTAGAAAATAGCTATCAAATAACAGATATCGTGGATAATGCAGAAGCAGCGATCCGGCAATATAAGATGAGCACACCGGATCTTGTCTTGATGGACATCATGCTTAAAGGAAGTATTAGCGGCTCTGAGGCAGCGTTGCGGATCAAACAGCATGACAGTGAAGCTAAGATCATCTTTTTGACCGCCTACGCGACTGCGGAGATGCTTGACTATGCTGTGGCAGCGGAGGCTTATGGCTACCTGATGAAACCCTATAGAGAAGAGGAGATCCTGGCGACTATCAAGTTGCTGTTTGCTCATGAACAGGAGGGCAAAGAGCTCCATTCTGATGAGATGATCGTACTGAAGAACGGTTTTGTCTATGACCTTGGAAACAATCGTCTGATGCAAGCTGGAGAAGAGATCTCACTGGGTAAGACCAAACTCAGGCTTATAGAGATCCTGGTCAGAAACAAGAACAGCAGTGTCTCTAATGAACAGATATGTACATTTGTCTGGGGAAGCTACCGCAGTGACGAGACTTTACGTTCACTCATATACCGTCTGCGTAGTATTATCGGTTCCGAGATGATCAAAAATATCAATGGTGTGGGTTACGAGATCGTCACTTAGGGACCTGTAAGATCTATACCAAAGCGTACCTTGTGTCCAATTAGTTGAAAATGCCTTCTAATGGCTACATCTACTTCGACCTTGTGACAAATAGCGGAACAGTGAGCTAAAAGATATATCACTTTATGAGAGATCCTTATCTCGCTCAGATAGACCTGACAGACTGCTAAATCCCTTCTACGTGTAGTCTCATTTTTCTTTCTGACTTTGCTAAGCTAAAAAAGGTTATTATTACATCAATATTTAACTGTACCAATGCATCTTAGGTCACTGATGACTATACTATAGAAGAGTTCCAGCCGGGCTGATAGGACGCTCGAAAAGAGTTGGAAAGCTATCTATAGTCACAGTCATCCGGTCAATACTCTTGATGCAGGCTACATGAGTAAAGGTAAAAGATGAGAAGAGAGCATGTAAGTGCACTGGCACTGTCACTGGTCTTGCTGTTTACAGCAGGGTGTGCACCAAAGCAGCCGGAACTGACGCGTAGTAAGATCTACCAGAAGTTCGAATCTGTTGGTGCTTTGGATGCAGCACTTGATGATGCAGAACAAGATGAGGTCCATATCTTTGCTCCGGATGGTTTTGAACAGACTAAAGATATCTTTGATGAAGCATTCGCTTTTGCTAAAGATGGTAAACAGCAAGAGGCTATGGCGAGTGCCGGAAAAGGGCAAAATGCTTTGATCAAGGCTGAAGCGGATGCTGAGCAGGCTAAAGAGATCATGCGTGAAGTGGTCGCGCATAGAGATCTGGCTATCGAAGCCAAAGCCCCGGAACTCTTCTCTGATGAGTTTACTTCGATAGAGAAAGAGCTGAAAAAAGCAAATAGCCTTATTGAGTCCGGTGATCTTGAAAAAGCTAAAGAGTATCGTCCTGAGCTCTTGAACGATTATGATGAGATCCAGATCGAGGCTTTGGAAAAAGGGCTTATGGAGCTGGCAAAGTCCTCTTCAGCAAGAGCACGTGAGAACGATGCTGAGAACTATGCGCCTAAGACGATGATAGCCGCAGACAAAGAGCTTGAGCTTGCTATTTCCATCATCAAGACTGATCGCACAAATATGGAAGTGGCTAATGACCACGCTCGTAATGCTGACTACACCTATAGAAAAGCCAATCGTATCACCGATACGATCAAAAAATCTGAACGCAGAGACCGTACAGAAGAGGATGTTATCCTTACCAATTGGGGATATCTTGGAGAGATCAATGCTCCGACAGGTACGACCCTTGACCTTACTGTTAGGGAGCATCTTCTTATCGCATCGATCCGTAGACGTGTAGAAGCACTGGGGACTTCACTGGAAGACTCCAATATGCTTGTCGGTAAACTTGAAGACCGTATCACTAGACTACAGGCTGATCATAAAGCGGAGATCGATAAGCTTGAGAGCAGTACCCGAATGCAGCTTACAGTACTGCAAAAAAAGCAGGCAGAGGCGGAACGACATCAACGAGAATTAAAAGAGCGACAGGCCTTTATCAGTTCACTTTTTACCTCAAAAGAGGCAACAGTCTATCGTAAGGGCGAAGATATACTGATATCAGCTAATGGTTTCTATTTCAAGGTAGGTAAAGCTGAGATAGAGACAGCAAACTTTGGCTTGTTAAATAAGATATTAAGCTCTATCAAACAGTTCCCAGGCTCTGTTATCAGGATATCAGGTCATACGGATTCTACTGGTGGCTCAAAGGCAAACCTACTGCTGTCCAGAAAAAGAGCAGAGAATGTCGCGAAGTTCCTTATCAATATAGGCTCGATCGATCCTGCGAGGATCGCATTCGCAGGTTATGGGGAGTCAAAACCAGTCGCAAATAACAAGACAGCTGATGGCCGTGCAAAGAATAGACGTATAGACCTGATGATCGTCAATAAAAAGAAGTAGTCTGTTCCAAGATCAAAAAGAAGTGATATGAGGAGACTCTCTTTTTGAGACTTTTTGTATCTAATATTGCTGGTATCTGTTATGAAGGTGTTTTGTCGCTGCTTTAGGGACATAGGTGTATATCATAGCAGCCAAGAGTGTAGTCAGATGACTATGATAGCAGTGATGATCAGTATGGCAGTGATGATGATAAAGGCATTGAAAAAGTAGTGGAAGTTTTTATAGTCTTTCTCCTGTTTCTCTTCAAGAAGCATACGTTCATATTGATGCCTGACACCAAGTTCATCATATTTTTCCCATTTATCGTTATTAGCAGCACTTTGCATCTCGTCTATTAGCATGTTTACTTTTGAATATGATTGAGCAACTGACATAATATACACCTTTTAATAAATTAATATAAATATTATATCACGTGAAATAATAATTAAATCTTAAAAAGTAACGTTTTATGTTAAAAATAATGTTTTTTTAGCAAGATCGAATAGATCTTCTCATATTGACCTTGATATTTTGTGTCTTTTTTATGGAAGGAGTGTAGTAGTGGTCCTGTGAGCTTTGATCAGGACCAGTCGATGCAGGTGATCTCAGATCGACTTCCCAGACGCATCGCCGGACCCCAGAAACCAATGCCGCTGTTGACATAGATGTGTCGATCTTTACCTATTGGGTGGAGACCTTTCAGGTAGGGTTGGACGAGTCTTACGAGATGGCCAAAAGGCCATATCTGACCGCCGTGAGTATGTCCACTTAACATCAGTGAGGGTCTGAACGTAGTAAGCTCATTAAGATAACGTGGCTGGTGGGCAAGTAGTAGTGTATTTGCATCGGAAGGTATCTCTTTAGTCGCCAACTCTATGTCTGGCATATAGGTACCATGACGATAGCCGAAGATATCATAGACGCCAACGACCCAGAGGTCATCAATGCGAAAGGCACTGTTTTCCAGTACTTTGATACCAAGTTGTCCAAGATAGGTCAGTGTCTTTTGGATACCATGGAAGTATTCGTGATTGCCTACGACGTAAAAGGTCCCATACTTGCTCGTTAGATCGGCCAGTTCATCGATGGCCTCTTTGATCATCTCGACCGGGGCATCCACAAGGTCACCGGTGATTACGACAATATCTGCGTCAAGTGCATTGATCTCGACTACACAGCGGTGTACAAAATCCTTCTCGATCAATCCCCCGATGTGCATATCACTTATCTGTACTATCTTATAGTGAGTGCCATCAAAGCGTTTCTGGTCGATCGTGACATACTCGATGACAGGCTCTTTTTGACCTTCTAGGACAGCTGAACCGATATATGCTGCTCCCAGTGAGAGAAAGCCTATGTCACTAAATCGTTTAAAGAGCACTCTCTTCTCTGCATGAAAGGGGACCTTGTGTTGGAGAAGATGCAAGAACTCATAAAGAAGCAGTGCGATGAAGATGGTGAACCCGATACCGATCGAGAGGGAAAACAGATAATAGAGGGGCATGGGGATATCATGTATATATCTTGCTGTGACATAACCGATGATAGCAGTAAAGTTGAATATAAGCAGAAGTCGCAGTAGGGAGATGCTTTTTTTGGATAGATGCAGTCGCTTCACGATACGAGTGTATCCAAGATAGTGTATTAGCGAGAAAAAAAGCAGTAGTATCAGTGGGAAAAGCAGTTTCATATTATGTTGACTCTATATGGGTGATCGACTGCATAAGTGTATGACTCTGTCCTGGTTCGAGATAGATACTGTCTTCAAGTGTGTTGACACTCTCTATACATAGCATCTCACGATATCCATCATCACTGAAGTCTTTCATCGCCTGAGCTTTCTCTATCCAGGGGTTCCAAACAACGGTCGTAGTACTTTGTGCTTTTTGTACCTCTATCTTACGGCTGCGGTCGGTGATAATACAGGTGTCTTGAGTGTCAAGATAGATCCTGTCGACCTCTCTGTCTATCTTGATAGGGCTATTTTCGACTTTTTTCTTGTATTCGTCGGTAGTATCTATATAAGTAACACCTTCGAGACCCTCAATAAGAGTCGTATTGATGTCATCTACATGGAAATAGGTGTGTAGTGCAGCACCTATGGTATAGGCGTTGGTATCTGTGTTTTTCGATATCAGTTCCATACGTAATCGTTTACCGACTGTAACGCAGAGTTCCAGTTCAAAGGAGTGTGGCCATAGCTCACGTGTCTCACTGTTATCGTGAAGCTGCAGTCGAAGTTGGGTCTCACCGTTATCAAGTGCAGCTGTCTTATAGAGTTCCCAAAGATGGTTTCGTGCAAAGCCGTGCTGTGGTCGTTGGGGATGGCGGGCATCTTTTCCAAACCAAGGCCAGCAGATCGGTACTCCGCCACGGATAGCTTTTGGTGGTGAGAAGAGAGCGTCTGGACTCATCCACAGTATAGGAGCATGGTCATGTGGCTTATAGTGGGTGATATGCCCACCAAAAAGATAGACCTCTGCCTCTGCAAAGCTGTTACTGATGGATATTTTGGTAAGACCGTTCTCATCCTCAATAAAAGTAATATGGTCTTTGATGGCAAATTGATGATCAAGTGTGTCTATTGACATAGAGAACTCCTGTGATCTTTAAGTATGTGTCGGAGATGAGCACATAAAAAAGTCGTCTTTATAAAGAGTCAGATTATAACATGTAGTTGTAGGGATGAGTAAGAGAGTCGAGTGAGAGGCACCCTGCGCGGGTCATATCAGGCTTCGGCCTGCTTTTCAAAGTTCTCATAGTTCTCTTTTGATTTCCAATAATCTCTCAGTTTATAATTATAGTAGTTGAACGCTTCATCTTTTTTCATTGGCTTTGGTATGGTCTTGAGAGGTTTGATAACACTCCATTGTCCATCGATCATTTGCATTGAGAGTTTTAGTGCTATCCAGTATTCGCCGTAAGTCATATTCATATCCGCATTTGTTTTGTAGGCGAAATTATAGCGAATTAATTGCTTTTTGGATAGATTTAAGAAAAGAATTACAAAAATTTCTGTATTAGGGGCTACTAAGAGCTATGGGTAGGGGTCTGCGGAGTCATCTTCTGTGGATGAGGATCTCCTCTGGAGATCGCTATTGGTAGAGGTGTCTTTCAATAATAGTGAGGACATCATCACTGGTGAGCTGAAATGTTCTCAGTAGGACCTGGGTCGCAGCATAATCTGCCCGCTCTATACTTAAGGCCAGTGCATAAAGACGACCAAGCACGCCGGTGTTCGTCAACAGCGCCTCCTTGATCGTATCGGCGACATGAAAGTTATCCAGGACACTTGATAGTGGCATGTTGAACGTCGCTTCGAGCAGTGACATAAAGGCAAGAAATCGGACTTGTCCTTCGAGCGCATCATATCGGGGTGGATCGATCATGCGTAACAAGTCGAGCATCAGGTCGATACGTCGCTGGATAGTGGTGGAGTGGATACTCTTCTCATGATCGATATATTTTCCGGATTTTGAGTAGATGATCAGCAGCAGCCACTGTGTTAGACGGTAGTGCCCCATCACATCTATGATCTCGTGGATAGAGGAGGTCTCTCTGCCTTTAAGCATATCAGTCGAGTTGGCGTACTGAAGCAGTTGCATCGAGAGCTCATTATGGTTTTGAAAGACATTAGCGACTTCCTGTAAAGGTGTCTCTCGTTGAAGCATGTTGAAGATCTTGATGACCCCGAGATGTTTCGGATCGATACGGCTCTGCTGGATGAGATGAGGTTTTGCAAAGAAGTAACCCTGAAAAAGGTCAAATCCGAGATCGCGGTAGGTCTCATAAAGCTCATGAAACTCTACTTTCTGTGCGATCAGTCTAAATTGACGGTAGATCTGGATGTTTGATTCAAGTAGTTCGATATCTGTCATGGTGGTATCAAATTTGGCATAGGTCATATAGGGGAATATTCGTCCGAAGTTGTTAAGATACTCCTCATCGAGTGAGACATTGTCCAGAGCGAACTCATAACCTAGACCATGTAATTTGATGATCGCTGAGACTAGTTGGAAGGTGACGATCGTATGTTCGCTGAGTTCAAAGACGAAGATCTCTTTTGGTAGGGTGTAGAGGATGTCGGTGAGGATGATATCGGCACTGATGTTAATAAAAGCCTTACTGTTGCCAACACCTTTATGGACTCCGACCTGGTTAAGAAGATTGACTAATACGGAAGAGGTGGAAAAACGGGGGTTCCCCTTATCATTGTTACCCTCTTCACCGCGATAGAAGAGCTCATAGCCGATGGTCTCTCTTTTGGCATCCAAAATAGGTTGACGGGCCATAAAAAGCTGGTCTGACATGCATTACTCTTTTTTATCAATAGACTCAGGAATCTGCTGGATCTATACCCTCAAGGTCTATCTCGTGCTCAATTGGCTGAAAAATTCCTGATGGATAGATGTCTCTCTCTTATGACAAATAGCGGAGCTAATAGTCAAAAGATCGAAGAAGATCTATAGTATCAAGAAGGATCTTCATCTCAATCAGACAAACCCGAAGCGATGTCTATTGAAAAGTGTTATTTGTTGGTATATCATACAGTACTTTTGTGGTGAAAAACGATTAAAGTGTCACTTCACTCTTTTTTTTTATAAAAGTGAGGGCTCACTTCTCGTTTAAAGTGATCCTGCTGGAGGGGGATGGGTATAATAAGTCAATATCATTTATGGACGGACAATGCAAAGAACTAAGACAATATATCTGAATGAGTATCAGCCCAACTTATATCACATCACAGAGTGTACATTGACATTTGATATCTTCGATGAGAAGACAGTGGTGCGAAATGTCATGCAGATCGAGCGTGCTGATGGGATGGCTGGGCCGTTATATCTTGATGGTCGTGGGCTTCAGCTGGATACACTGCTCTGTGATGGTGAAGTGATCCCTGTTGAGCGTTACCGTGTGAGCGAAGAGGGACTGAGCATCGATGGACTTCCAGATAGATGTGTCCTCGATGTAGTCACACTACTCTATCCCGATACCAATACTGCGCTCGAAGGCCTATATCGTTCAGGCAAGATCCTTTGTACGCAAAATGAACCGGAGGGTTTTCGTCGGATCACCTACTTTATAGATCGTCCGGATAATATGACGCGTTTCACGACCAAGGTCATCGCCGATAAAAGGCGTTACCCCGTCCTGTTGAGTAATGGGAACCGTGGTGTAAGCGGTGAGCTTTCCAATAGTCGTCACTGGATGCGTTGGGAGGACCCCTTTGTAAAGCCCTCTTATCTCTTCGCATTGGTAGCTGGAGAGCTTGGCTCGATCCAGGACACCTTTACGACGATGAGCGATAGGGAGATAGAGCTGACTATCTATTGTGATCCGGGGAACGAAGCAAAATGTCATCATGCGATGCGTTCACTGAAGGCTTCGATGCTGTGGGATGAAGAGCAGTATGGGCGTGAGTATGATCTTGATATCTATAGCATCGTGGCTGTAGACAGTTTTAACATGGGAGCGATGGAGAACAAAGGCTTGAACATCTTCAACTCACATTATGTGCTGGCGGATGAGGAGAGTGCGACGGATCAGGATTTTATGGGAATAGAGAGTGTGATAGCGCATGAGTACTTCCATAACTGGACAGGCAATCGCATCACCTGTCGGGACTGGTTTCAGTTGACACTCAAAGAGGGCCTTACTGTATTTCGTGATCAATGCTTTAGTGCAGACATGAACTCTGAAGTCGTACAGCGAATCAGTGATGTCAAAGCCCTGCGTGAACGTCAGTTCGTCGAAGATGCCGGACCGACCGCCCATCCGATCAAACCTGACCATTACATCGAGATCAACAACTTTTATACCGCTACTGTCTATGAAAAAGGGGCAGAGGTCATTCGGATGATCCATACGATGCTTGGTAAGAAGCGATTTCGGGCAGGGATGGATCTCTATTTTGATACCTTTGATGGTCAGGCTGTCACGACGGAGGACTTTATCTGGGCGATGAGTGAAGGCGGTGCCCTGGATCTGGAGCCATTTATGGCCTGGTATCATCAGGAACGGACCCCGGAGTTGCTGGTAGCGGAGCATTACGATGCAGCTAACAAAGAGTTTACGGTCAAACTGACACAGAAGGTCCCAGATGACGTCAACCACAGAAGACAGGAAGATCATGTCTATCCGCTGGGAATTACGTTATTTGACGATAATGGTGACGTGATACCACTGCAGTGCAAGAGCGCTGGTCAGCCGCTGTTAGCATCAGGTAGATTACTTGTCCGCGAACATGAAGAAGCGTTCATCTTTAGCGATGTACACACTCAGCCCAGACTATCGTTGAACCACGGCTTTACGGCACCGATCATCGTACATCAGAAGCAGGTAGACCTTCCATTTCTGATGATGCATGAGAATGATGGCTTTAGTCGATATGAGGCAGCACGACAATATGCTATCGTTACCCTACAGACGATCATGGATAGCGGTAGGGTCGATGATGCTTATGTCAGAGCATACGGCCATCTCCTTGCAGATACGGATATAGACCGTTCGTTCAAGGCACAGCTTCTGGAACTTCCATCTGTCTCTGTGGTGATGCAGACTCAGCAAGTCGTTAAAGTGTATCCTATCTATGAAGCAAGAAATAGACTGTTGACTGTTTTGGCTGAGCGGTATCGTTCAGAGATGACGGAGCTTTTTGATAGCTTGTATGAACCTGATGATCGTGCTATTGACGCGAAAAGTATGGGACGACGTGCGCTGAAGAACCGGGTCTTGGGCCTTTTGATGCATCTCAATGACCCTGAGATCGATAGTAGATGTACCCAACAGTATTATCAGAGTGTGACGATGACTGACCGGATAGTGGCACTGGACCTACTTGAGAACCATCTTCCTGAAGCTTCTGAGGCGGCGTTATCTGATTTTTATGAGACCTACCATACAAATATACTGGTGATGAACAAATACTTCTCGATCAGAGCAGCTTCTGAACGTCCGGGTACTACCGATCGTGTCCGTGGACTTGAAAGTGATCGTGTGTTTGATATGCGTGTACCGAACCTTGTACGATCGCTGTATGGAGTCTTTGCCAGAAATCATCTTCATTTTCATGATGTATCGGGAGAGGGTTATCGTCTTATCGCCCAGAAGATCATCGAGCTTGACACTATCAATCCTCAGATCGCGTCAGGCCTCACGGGAGCGTTCAAGATGTATGACAAGATGCACCCTGATAATCAGTCCATGATGAGAACAGAGCTTGAAAAAGTGTTGGCTGTACCTAAGATTTCCCGAAATGTGATAGAGATCGTTGAAAAGATCTTGGCAGAGTAATAGTCAATACAAGAGTCGATGTAATCAAAAAGGAACACTTTAGGCCGAGAGTATAATTATTTGATAAATGTATTTCACTTTATAAGTGCTTTGTGATATTATAATGCTCACGTGATGAAATAAGTTTAACTTTTATCATTCAGAGTTTTCTTAATAATTGTTATTTGTTTATAAAATATCAATTATTTGGGGATACTAAACAAGCAAGGAGAGACGATGGCAAGAGTGGTAGTACTTGGTGCAGGTGTCGCAGGTCATACGACAGCGACATTCTTACAAAAGTGGGTAGGCAATGAACATGAGATCGTTGTCGTAACGCCAAATAGTCAATGGAACTGGATTCCTTCAAATATCTGGGTCGGTGTCGGTGCGATGAAACCTGAAGAGGTCACCTTCGAACTTGAACCTGTCTATACAGATCTTGGAGCAACGTTCAAGCAAGCTAAAGCGGTAAGTATCAACCCTGAAGGCGGTAGTGAGTCAGATAAGCCATTCGTGACGATCGAGTTCACTGGTCAGGGAAAAGATGGCGAGTCAGAAGATATCACTTATGATTATCTTGTCAATGCGACTGGACCAAAACTGAACTTCGGTGCGACACCTGGTCTTGGTGAAGGATCGAACCTCGGTGAGCATACAGTCTCTGTCTGTACCTTTGGACATGCTGAACATGCCAATGAAGAGCTTCAAAAACTCATCGAAGAGATGAGATCACTCCCAGATGGTGAGAAGAAGAACATCGTCATCGGTACCGGTCATGGTATGTGTACATGTCAGGGCGCGGCATTTGAGTATATCTTCAATGTCGAGCATGCACTTAATGTAGCAGGCGTTCGTGATAAAGCAGAGCTGATCTGGATCTCTAATGAGTATCAGCTTGGTGACTTTGGTATGGGTGGTATGCACCTTGACCGTGGTGGTTACCTTACAGGAAGCAAGATCTTTACAGAGTCCATCTTTGCTGAGCGTGGTCTGAAGTGGATCACTCAGGCACATACGGAAAAAGTGACAGCTGATACTATCTATTATGAGACACTTGATGGTGAACATCATGAAGTCAAATATGATTTCTCTATGCTGATCCCACCTTTCGCAGGTGTTGGTCTCAAAGCTTACGATAAAGCTGGTGAGGACATGACAGCTAAAGTCTTTGCTCCAAATGGTTTTATGAAAGTCGATGCTGACTATACTCCAAGACCTTATGCAGAGTGGAGAGCAGCTGACTGGCCTCGTACTTATCAGAACCCTGATTACAAGAACATGTTCGCAGCAGGTATCGCATTCGCACCACCACACTTCATCTCTAAGCCGATGAAAAGTGCAAATGGTACACCGATCAATCCGACGCCTCCTCGTACAGGTATGCCTTCAGGTATTATCGGTAAGACAGTCGCAGAGAGCATCAAAGATATGCTAAATGGTGCAGCAGAACCAACACATACAGCTTCTATGGCAGAGATGGGTGCAGCTTGTGTCGCCTCTACTGGTATGGGACTACTTGACGGTACTGCAGCAGCGATGACTGTCTTCCCTGTCGTTCCTGACTTCGAGAAGTACCCTGAGACGGGTCGTGATCAGAAACTGACATTCGGTGAAGTCGGTCTTGCGGGTCACTGGATCAAGCATATCCTGCATCACATGTTTATGTACAAAGCAAAATGTAAGCCGGGCTGGACTCTGATCCCAGAGTAAGCCATTGGCATCATAATAACAAAGAAAATAAAAAGGAGAACCTATGAGTGAGACAGAAAGCAAGATCATTAACACGGTAGCTTATGAGCAAGACTACTTTCCACCAAAGCCAACATCGACTACGAAATTTTTTCGTACTTGCAAGATCTGGCAATTTTTCAGATTTGTATCGATCAACCTTAAGATGCTTAAGGTAGTCGCAGCTTCACACCACTAATACCAAGCGGGATCTCTCCCGCTTACCTTCTTTCAAGACCCGTTTGATCATCACCTTGTGTTATACTCCACTACTGTTTATATCTGGAGTCTTATGTGGTAAAAAAACAACTTCCCGTACTTATGGCTATATCAGATAGGTTCATCGAAGCAAAAGAGCAGATCGTGATACAGTGGATAACTTACCCACGGGTTCGGTCAATACTGCATCATCACTATATAGAGGTCGATGTCTTTTCCACAGATTACGCCGAGAATGTATTCGACTATTTTATGGGTGTCATCCTTGGAAGACAGTCTATAGGTGACTGCCCGGTCATGGCGACTTTCCTGAACTATTTAAAAGACCGGGATGTCTCAGCTGATGAACTCTTTGTCATCTGCAGCCATTTCCGAAGGGCAATGCTTGATTTTACCTATGATACAGGTATAGATACCCGTATGGTCATGGATGAGATAAGTGATATCTTCGATCGTAACTTCACGGGTGTGTTGAAGATGTACTCTGATCGTATCTACCAAAAAGAGCTAGAGCTGGAAAAAAGTGTCACATTGCTGAATGAGTATAAGAACGCTATTGATGAGGGAGCTAATGTATCTAAAGCAGATATGAACGGTATTATCACCTATGCGAGTGATAATCTTGTCAAACTTTGTGGTTACTCTAGAAGTGAGCTTGTAGGTCAGTCACATAATATCCTCCGGCATCCAGAGATGCCTGATCTTTTCTTTCAAGATCTTTGGAGTATGATCATGGATAAGAAGGTCTTTAAAGGAACCATCAAGAACCGTAAGAAGAATGGGGAGTATTTTTATCTTGACTCGACTATTGTCCCCATCGTCGACCCGGCCAATAACATCGTAGAGTATATGGCGATCGGTTATGAGGTGACAAAACTGATCGATGCGAGGCAGCAGGCTGTAGATGCTGGACAGGCGAAAGAGCACTTTCTCTCGAACATGTCTCATGAGATACGGACACCGTTGAACGCTATCCTGGGCTTTGTCACACTTCTTAAAGATGAGGTGAGATCGACTAAGCATAAAAAATATCTTGATATCATCCATAGTAGTGGAGAGAACCTATTGAGTATCATCAATGATATCCTTGATTTCTCCAAATTAAGAAATGGTGAGTTTACGATAGAACACCGAGCTTTTGACTTGCACAAAGAGCTGGCTCAAATACTTGAACTTTTTATGCCTGAGATCGATAAGAAACAGATCAGACTATTGAGTTTTATTAACCCTTATATCCCTGATGCACTGATCTCAGACCCACTTCGTATCAAACAAATAGTCGCAAACCTCTTGAGTAATGCTATCAAGTTCGCACCTGTCAAAGGGGTCATCGAAGTGGAGGTGAATTGTGTCGATGATCTGCTAAACATCAGTGTACGTGATGATGGGATCGGCATTGCAAAAGAGGACCATGCCAAGGTGTTCAATGCTTTTCTACAGACGCATGACAGCAGTAGTTATCTTTATGGTGGAACAGGACTGGGACTCTCCATCTGTCTGCAGCTTGCAAGACATATGGATGGGGTCATCGAACTGGAATCAACACCTGGCGAGGGCAGTCTTTTTACGCTGATACTGCCTGTTACGAGAGGCAAGCAGGGTAGGGTGACCGTCTTTGACCCAACACCGTTTCAAAGACTCTCGATGGTGTTGCTGCAGCAAAGAGTGGAGTCTGAGAGTATTGCACTGTTAAGACGTTATTGCGGACTTCTGGAGCTTGATGTACGTATCGTCAATGATCTTGAGGGTGAGGAGTATGATTTGCTCTTCTTCATAGACAGCGAGGTAGATAGTGTATTACGACAGCGTATCATTGATGATAAGATACCAGCCATCGCGATGATGGACGACCTGCATGATACTTATGAGAGCGTCAAGTATGTCGCACCGCTCTTCTTCCCTATTTACAGTTCTAAACTTTACAATACGTTTCTTGAAGCATTGCAGTTGACAGATGTCTATGGACAAAAAAGTGTTGAACATCATAGACAGCGTCGTTTCCGAGGCTCAGTACTTGTCGCAGAAGATAATATGGCTAACCAGGAGTTGGTCAAGATATTGCTTCATCGTTATGGATTGGAGTATACAGTGGTCTCTAATGGCGTGGATGCGCTTGAGCTATTCAAGAAAGAACGATTTGATATGGTCCTAATGGATGAACAGATGCCACATATGAGTGGTCTTGAATCGATGCAGGCAATGATCACTCTTGAATTGGAAAATGGGACCAGGCATGTCCCGATCGTCGCATTGACGGCAAATGTCCTCAAGGGAGCGCGAGAGCGAGGACTGTTGGCAGGTTATGATGCCTTTTTAGGTAAACCGATCATCATCATAGAGCTTGAAAGCGTGTTCGAGCAGTTTCTCGAAGAGGAGCGTGAAGACTATATGACAGTAGATGCTGAAGTCGGGAGTAGCAAGATACGTGGCATAGATGAAGTAAGACTATTAAAAGAGCTGATGCTTGGTCCTGAACAACTTATGATGTTACTGAAGGTGTTCATCAAAAAGATGGGACAGGAGATCCCTGAGCTTAAAAAAGCTGTTGAAGATGATGATCTGGAGAAGATCGCCAGACTTGCACACAGTATAAAAGGATCAAGTGCCAATTTCAGGATGGAAGCCGTGCAACTTACGGCAAGTAAGATGGAAGAAGCGGCTACATCGAAAAAGCGAACGTTTGATCATAAGCAGAGCTACCTTGAGCTTGAGAGGGAACTCTCAAAGATCACTATAATAGAGTAGATCTTATATCTCTACATTTTAGTGATATTACACATATATTGAGTCATACATAATTGATATTGAATGGCAAAGGTTGGAGACGAGAAACCCTAAAGCGCGTGTGTCCTATGCCATTTCAAAGTATAGGATGCAAAAGGCGCGGGGGCCTGCTGCCGAAGCAAACTTAATGTTAGCGCAGTCAAACGGACTTGTTCGGTTGGCGTTTTAAATAATAGCTGGTATCAGTCCTCTACGTAATAACCTACACCTGAAGAGTTTTTGATGATATCTGTAGGAAGTTTGTTACGAAGGCGCCAGACAAGGGTGCGGACGCTGTTCTCCGTAGCCCCGTCCTCTTCCCAGACATAGTCGATCGCCTGTTCAAAGCTGACGACCAGACCAAGTTGTGCTACGAGCAGGCGGATAAAAGCATTCTCTTTTTTAGTCAGCTTTATCTTTTTATTGTCGTAGAAGGTCTCGCAGACTCTGATATCGAGGTGATAGCCATTTCCAAAAGGTATGATGGGTTTATCTGTGACCTGTTTGGCATAGAGCATCTTCTCTAGCTTAAGTTTGTCCAGTTTAAGACCACTAAGGTTCTCACTACTCATTCGCTCTTGATCATATTTATACATGGCCATCTGAATAGCGGCATTAAGACCAAGTGGATCAAATGGCTTTACGATATATCCATACGGCTGTGTCAACTTTGCCTGATCGATGATACCCTCATCTGAGTGTGCGGTCAGGTAAATAAAAGGTAGCTCATGCTTTTCGCGGATGTGGCGGGCGAGCTCTATTCCATCGTTACTTTTTTGCAGACTAATATCGATCAGGACCATGTCTGGTTCATACACTTTTATCTTGTTGCGTGCCTGCACAGCGTTGTCGGAAGTGGACACGATGTCGTACCCCTGCTGTTCCAATGACATCTTTAGATTCATGGCAGTCACTTCATCATCTTCTACGATGAGGATCTTTATCTGGCTCAATATAAGGTTCCTTCCAAGCAGTAGTGCCCAGTTGATATTATAATATATTATACATGTTGTATAATTCTATCATAACTTTTTAAAATGTGATACAGCTTTATTACATTTTTATCACATCTCTCTTTTATGTGGGGCTAAAAATAGGGTGCAGACAGTGATGCTTTATCGCTTCTTCAACACATCTTCGCCATAATCACGACAATATAAAAATGGGCTCTGCCCTGTATGGATGGCTATGTTAGATTTTACTAAATTCACCAAATACTCGAAACCAGGTCCACGCTATACCAGTTATCCGACTGCACTGGAGTTTAGCGACGCTTTTACCTATGAAGGTTATCTTGAGAAGTTGACATCACAGGACACATCTCGCCCTATTTCGCTCTATTTTCACCTGCCGTTTTGTCGCAGTGCCTGTTACTTCTGCGGTTGTAATGTAGTCTATACCTCCAAAGAGGATAAGATGGTCCGTTATATCGACTATCTAAAACGTGAGATGGAGATCTTGAGTCGTTATCTCAACATGTCACGTCAGGTGATCCAGCTTCATTTTGGTGGAGGTACACCTACGTTCTTCACTGCTGAGCAGCTTGATGAGATAATCACGGTCATAAAAAGCCATTTCAAACACTTTTCTGAAGATGTCGAGATCAGTTGTGAGATCGATCCTCGTCATATCAACGAAGAGCAGATGAAGGTGATGAGTGAGGCTGGTTTTAATCGTGTGAGCTTCGGTATTCAGGATTTTGATGAGAAGGTCCAGGTAGCTGTTCACCGTATACAGCCTTACTCTATCACTAAAGATGCTATGGACCTTGCGAGAAAATACAAAATGCATAGTGTCAATGCCGACCTTATCTATGGTCTGCCATATCAGTCTCTTGAGACGTTCAAAAAGACACTTGAGCAGGCTTTGACACTCGACCCTGACCGTTTCGCCGTCTTTAACTACGCACATGTGCCATGGATGAAGAAGACGATGCGTAAGATCGATGAGACTACACTGCCAGAGCCGGAAGAGAAGCTCCAGATCATGCAGTATACCATCGATTTCATGACAAAGAACGGTTACAAGATGATCGGTATGGATCACTTTGCTAAACCGAAAGACGATCTTTTCAAAGCGATAAAAAAAGGGGAGCTACACCGTAATTTCCAGGGTTATACCACGAAAGGTGGGGCAGACCTTATCGGTATCGGACTGACCTCTATCGGAGAAGGTGTCGACTATTATGCACAGAACTTAAAAGAGATGCGTGAGTATGAAGCAGCGATCGATGCGGATAGACTGCCGTTCGAGCGTGGTGTGGAGCTCAATGAGGATGACCTGATCCGCCAATATGTCATCATGGAACTTATGAGTAACTTCAAACTCGATATCAAACGTTTTGAAAAGAAGTTTGGTCTAGATTTTCGTGAGTATTTTGCGGATGCACTTGAAGCGCTTAAGCCTTACGAAGAGGAGGGACTTGTGATAATGAAAGATAACAAGATCGTCTGTTCTCAGACTGGTACATTGCTTATCCGTAACATCGCTATGCCTTTTGATGCGTATATGAAAAAGCATGCTGACAATAAAAAGACCTTTTCAAAGACTGTTTGATGAGTAAGACAGCTCAAGATATATTCAATTATGCCGAGACCTCAGATGCCTGTATCAAATGTGGTAAATGTATCCCTGTCTGTACGATCTATAATGTCAATGCGGATGAGGTCACATCACCGCGTGGCTTTATCGATCTTTTGGGGGCTTATCAAAAGGGTGCACTGGAGCTGGATAAGACGGCAAAAGATATCTTTGAGAGCTGCTTTTTATGTACCAACTGTACAGATGTCTGTCCGAAAGATCTTCCGACAGATATGGTCATCGAGCAGGTACGTGCTGATATCGCAGACAAATTTGGTATCGCCTGGTTCAAAAAGCTCTTCTTCTATCTGTTACGTCACCGAAAGACGATGGATGTCCTTTTCAAGATGGGTTACTCTTTCCAGACTTGTGGGTTTAAGATCAGGCAGGAGATCGATTCGATGGAGCCGCGATTTCCGATGCCCATCATCAAGAAAGATCGTTTGTTGCCGAGTATGGGTAAGACATCGTTCCTGAACAGTTATCCTGAAGATATCAATAATGGCGGAAAACGTAGAGTAGCTATCTTTATCGGCTGTCTTGCCAACTATAACTATACAGAGATAGGAAAAGGACTACTAAGTATTCTAGACCATCTTGAGATAGATGTATTTATCCCTAAAGAGCAACTCTGCTGCGGGGCACCTGCATATTTTACTGGCGACTTTGATACTGTCGATCACAATGCAAAGAAAAACATCGAGTACTTTGAGAGTTTCATCGATGACGTAGAGGCCATCATCATCCCTGAAGCTACTTGTAGTGCGATGATCAAGATAGACTATGCACACTATTTTCATGATCAGCCAGAGTGGAAAGCCCGTGCAGAGCGTTTAAAAGATAAGATCTTTATGGCAACAGAGTGGCTACAGCATCATACGCATCTGGCACACCTGTTGGCTTCGAAAGAGCGGTCAGATCTGAACGTGACCTACCATGATCCATGTCATGCGCGAAAGATGCAGGGCATCCATGAAGAGCCGCGTGACCTTATCCGTCAAAACTACTCGATAGTAGAGATGAGTGACCCCAATCAGTGTTGTGGTTTCGGTGGAGTGACGATGCAGACGGAGAAATTCAAGTTTGCTCAGGCTGCGGGAAAGCCAAAAGCGGCAATGATCAAAAACACAGGTGCGCAAGTGGTCTCAGCAGAGTGTTCAGCCTGTCGTATGCAGATAAACAATTCGCTTCATGAGGCAAAGGATGACACAGTGTTTAAAAATCCGATAGAGCTGATCGCTGAAGCACTGAACAAATAGAAGTCCCCATCGATCGCATTGACTTAATGGATGTGAGTATTTGATGATATAGGTTTGTGATGAGCGATCAAGGAGGACCTAGAGTGGGAGTTTGACACCTATACGAAGTGTTGATCTCAGATCGATTGGGATCATCGGTACAGTGAATTTGACACAAGCACCGAAGAGATAATGACTATTTAGGGAATGATAATTGCTGTATGGATGATATAGAAGGATATCGCTAATAACAAATACACTTATCGGTTATTAGAGGTGTCTTAAAAAAGTCTTATCATAAAAGTGTATTAACGAAGGTGGTCGACAACTGGAGGTTGTCGATCATGCTGATAGAGAGATGCGCTTTTTAGAGATATCGTGCGTAAGTGCCGTCTTGTCACAGCGACTCATCACTTTTGTCAATTCTTCTGCCTCTTTTTCTGTGATCGAGTGGTGAGTCAGTGCATCTTTTATTATGTCTGCAGTTAGATAGATGTGTTTCATAGGGCCCCTTTGGTCAATGGTTGATTTATAAAATTGTACTATAAGTGACATAAGAATAAGTTAATAAAATCAAGTTAAATACATTTCAGTTATATACAAATAGTACATGTTAAAAAGGATGATTTGGATGGTGGATTTTTGGTCATTTAAGATGGTGATCGCACCTTATATAATCATAATAGTATACGCGATGGGTACGATTATACTCCCTCTTTTTTTGTATCTTATGGCAAAAAAGCTCTCATTCTCACTAAATAGCTGGGTAAAGAGAACTATCTTTATATTTATTGTTATTTTTATGGAACTTTTCTGGCGTATGCTGAACGAGTTTCTCATCGTCTATTTCAAGATCTACCAGATACTACAATAATAGAGGTCAACTATAACACTCTCGAGTCTACATAGGCTTTTTAGAGGTGCCCTAGACTATAATCCGGAATAAAATCATATTATGGATGATCGATGGAATCTTGGAATCATATCTATGAACATTTCGACCCGGTAGCCTTTCAGCTGTTCTCTATCCCGGTACACTGGTATGGCATGATGTATGTCTTGGCCCTTTTAAGTGCACTTTACGTTGGGAAGTGGTTGGTCAAAAAAGATAAGACTGATATAACACAGAAGCAGCTTGATGACTATTTTATCTATGTAGAGATAGGGGTCATACTTGGTGCACGTCTGGGGTATATCATCTTTTATGATCCCAATACGAGTTATTATCTAACGCAGCCCTGGCAGATCTTTAACCCATTTAGGGATGGAGAGTTCGTGGGGATAAGAGGGATGAGTTATCATGGGGCAGTCATTGGCTTCCTGCTGGGCTCCTACCTCTTTTATCGTCGTCATGGGGTGCCTTTTGGACGGATCTTGGATGTCGCTGTCATAGCGGTATCGGTTGGTTATGTCTTTGGTCGTATTGGGAACTTCTTAAATCAGGAACTTGTAGGAAGAGTCACGGATGTCTCATGGGGGATCTATGTACATGGTGTCCTTCGACACCCTTCCCAGCTTTACGAGGCCTTTCTCGAAGGGGTAGTCGTCTTCCTTATATTATACTCTTACCGTAACTATAAGAAGTTTGAAGGAGAGCTGACCCTCTTTTATGCCATGGCCTATGGTGCTATGCGTTTTGCCGCAGAGTTCTGGCGGGAACCCGATATTCAGATAGGCTATATCTGCTGTGATTGGATGACAAAAGGACAGCTGTTAAGTATGATGATGATCGTCGGAGCAGGGTTGTTTTGGCTATATCTCAGTAAGAGACATCTGAAGAGTGTTTGATCGCGATGCGATCGCTATCGCATCACATCAGAGTCTAATATGGGCTCTTTCTCCTCAAGCGGCTGCTTCTCTATCAACTTCAAGAGAGCCAGAAAAAAGGCGGTGATAGCCGGCCCGAGGATCATTCCCCAGAAACCAAATGTCCCCAATCCTGCGATGATAGCGAAGAAGATCAGCAGTTCGTTCATCTTAGCTTCCGTCTGGATAAGATGGTCATTGATATATCTGATGATCAGCGGCTTGATGAAGGTATCTGCTATGACCGAGATGACGATGATCGAATAAAGAGCTATGAAGATGGCACTTCCTGTATTTCCCCGAGAGAGTTCGAATAGCATGAAGGGAATCCACATCAGTGCACCACCGATAATAGGCAGTAAAGAGGCAAAACCATACATGATGCCAAAGAGCAGGCCATTATAGCCCATGAACGAGACGGCGATGCCAAAGAGAGCCCCTTCAAATACTGCTGTAGCGATGATGGAGTAGAAGACGACACTCATCACTGAAGATATCTCAAAACCCAGAAGAGCAGTGTCATGTCTTGGAAGCTGGATCACTCGCTTGAGGTAGTCAACGATCTTTTTACCGTTATACTGCGCGAAAAAGTAGAAGATGATGACAAGCAGGGCATTTTTGACAAATGAGGCGCTGTAGCTACCTATCTTGCCTGCGACCAGTAGCGCATTGGCTGTGAAGTTGCCGATGCTCATCTCTTCCAAGGCTGTCTCAAGTCTTGGTTTGATGGCCTCAAGTAGAGGCGGAAGGTCATCCACCCATGCCTGCAAGTGTGTATAGAACTGTTCGACTTTCCGAGGGTCGATGGAGTTTAGCCAAATAGTGAGTTCTGTCAAGAAATAGCCTAAGGGGGCAAAGAACAAGATAGCCAGCAGAAGGCTTGATACAAACGCAGCCCCCATACTTGAGCCTATGTTCTTCTCCAGTGCCTGTTGGATGTTGGCGGTAGAGATCGCAAGTAGTGAGGCGATCATGATACTTAGTAGAAATGGTTTGTATAGCAGGTACATCCAGTAGAGTGCAGCTATGAAAAGCAGGCCGAGGAAGTGTTGTGGTCTCATTCAATGACTCCCTGGTCTGATGTCGGGACCTGTAGCTGTAGGACTTCATAGGTCTTGGTAGTAGCGATACGGCCACGGGCAGTACGTTCAAGAAAACCATTGGCAAGTAGATAGGGTTCGACGACATCCTCTACCGTCCCTTCATCCTCACTCAGCGCAGCAGCAATGGTACTCAGTCCCAGAGCACGCCCCTTAGTGGCTGCGATCAATCTAAGAAAGCGCATATCCATCTCATCAAAACCATTTGTATTGATACCGAGCTCATTGAGTGCATAGAGAGTCCGTTCGTGATGGATATGCTGCTCATCTGCCACATCAGCAAAGTCACGTACCCGTTTAAGTAGGCGCAAGGCGATACGCGGTGTGCCTCGGCTTCGCTGTGCTATCTCGATGGCGGCATCATGCAAGATCTCTTTGTTGAGTTTTACAGAGGCCTGTATCACGATCTTTGCCAACTCCTCAGTCGAGTAGAACTCCATTCGGAAGTTCATGCCGAAGCGATCGCGTAAGGGATTAGAGAGCATACCTGCCCGGGTAGTCGCACCGATCAGTGTAAAGCGGGGTAGATCGATCTTCACCGTCTGCGCCGCGGGTCCGCTGCCGATGATGATATCTAGACGAAAGTCTTCCATAGAGGGGTAGAGTATCTCTTCAACAGCAGGAGAGAGCCTATGGATCTCATCGATAAAGAGGATGTCTCCCTCTTCGAGATTGGTCAAGATAGCAGCAAGGTCACCGCTTTTCTCGATCATAGGGGCAGCTGTCACTTTGACGTTAGCGTCCATCTCATTGGCGATGATCAGTGCAAGGGTAGTCTTTCCGAGGCCGGGAGGTCCGTAAAAGAGGACATGGTCGAGAGACTCTTCTCGTTTTTTACTGGCTTCGATAAAGACACTCAGGTTCTTCTTTATCTGTGTCTGTCCGATGTAGTCATCCCACCCATCAGGACGAAGTGTGTTCTCATTGACTTCATCTACTTCAAATCTTTCTACTTCTACGATTCGTTCCATTAGAGGGTCACCTTTGGTCTTTGAGTGCGATGTATCGCTTTGCGCTTAGGCATGGTCTGGCAGGATAGATCGACAGAGAGCGTCTGTCGATAAAAGGGTCAATAAGTATGCATCTCATCGGGAAACGCACGAGAATCGACTTCATCGGCATAGGTCTGTACAGCATCTTTGACCAACTCTGCACCGTTTAAGTATTTTTTGACGAACTTTGGTGTGAACGCTTCAAAAAGACCAAGCATATCAGAGAAGACAAGGACCTGTCCATCTACTGCGCTTCCTGCCCCGATCCCTATAAGTGGTACCTCTACAGCTTTGGCGACTCTAGCTGCTGCATCTGCTTTTACCCCTTCGATGACTATACAGAATGCACCGGCTTCCTCTATAGCTTTCGCATCCTCGATAAGGGCGCGTGTCTGTGCCTCATCCTTACCTTTGACCCGGTAACCACCTTCTGAGCGTACTGATTGTGGCAATAGGCCTATATGTCCACAAACGGCAATACCGTTATGGGTGAGATGGCTGACAAGGTCTGCTTTATCGCTTCCACCCTCGATCTTGACAGCATCTGCCGGAGTCTCTTGAAAGACTTTGATGGCATTGTTCAGAGCGAGTTCTGGTGTCGTATAGGTACCAAAAGGCATATCACAGATAATAAAACTGTTCTTTGCTCCCTGACCAACGGCTTGCGTATGATAGATCATCTGGTCGAGTGTCGTACTCAAGGTATCGGCTTTGCCTGCAAAACTCATATTGAGGCTGTCTCCGACGAGGACGATATCGGCAATCGGGTCAAATAGACCGGCAAATAGTGCGTCGTAAGCAGTGATCATTACGAGGGGACGTTTGTGTTTTGCCTGTTGTATGGAGTGTATAGTCATTTTTTTGTTCATTAGAGAGCACCTCTTTTATGTTAGAATGGATTTTAACTAAAAAATGGTATACTTTACAACGAATGAGGAGTTTTTTAGCATGGGTATAAGACGCGAGTTGGAAGCAAATTTTGATTTTGAGATCGTTGATGAGTTTCTTGACCATTCTGCGATGATGATCGAAGTGATGGAAGGGCTGATAGTAGACCTTGGCAGTGAGCAACGTTATACTCGCAGTCTTGACGAGCTGTTTCGGATCTTTCACAACCTCAAGTCTGCTGCAGGCTTCTTGCAGATGGAGCCTATGGTCCGACTCGCGACACTTGTCGAAGATGCCCTTGAACAACTTCGTTCCTATCCCGGTCCGGCAAATGATGATGTCGTGAACTGGCTGCTTGCCATCAACGATATCTTTTTGCGATGGCAGGACGACCTTAAGTTAGACAATGAACTCACTAAAATACAATTCTCACTTTTAAGACTTCCCGATATGGAGACTGTTTGAAGCAACTCGTAGCATATATTACCTCTGGTTATCCCGAAAAAGCCTTTAGTGTCGATCTGGCACTGGCACTTGGAGAGAACGGGGTAGACAGTATAGAACTTGGCGTGCCTTTCTCTGATCCTGTGGCTGATGGCCCTGTGATCGAAAAGGCTAACTTTATCTCGCTTGAGAATGGTTTTCGTTTTGCAGATATCCTGGAGATATCTGAACAGATCGCCAAAAAAGTCGATACCTTATGGATGGGTTACTTTAACCCGTTTTATCAATACGGTATGGAAGAGTTACTTAAAGAAGCTTCAAGACTTGGTGTATCTGGACTGATCATTCCGGATGTCCCTCATGAAGAGGCTACGAACTATAGAAAGCTTTTTCGTCAGAACGATGTGGCAAACATAGCTTTTGTCGCGCCGACTGACTCAGCCGAACGTATCAAAGACGTGGTAAGTGATAGTGAGAAGTTCATCTATCTGGTGGCTTACGCTGGTATTACCGGATCGGGTAAGTCCGAGGACCTTCAGAAGATCATAGGCTCGATCCGAGAAGCTTCAAGTACACCAGTCCATGTCGGTTTTGGTGTCAATGAGAAGACCGCAAAAGAGAAGATAAAAGGTGCTGATGGTGTCATCGTCGGTTCTGCTTTTATCGATGTCTTATTAAAAGAAGAGCTTGACTACACGCAAAAGATCGATCAGTGCTGTTCCATGGCACGAAATATAAAGTCCCTCATCAACGAGTAGTCCATCGGAAGTCAGACCAGCTTCTCGATGATGACACCTTTTTGGTGTGGCTCGATCCCTATCTTCCCAGCTTTTTCTAAAAATGATACTTTTTTACCTCTAGGTCCTATCACTACCATACCGACATCATCATCTTAAATTTAAGTAATCATCGTGCTTGACGATATGTTAACAAATCGTACTCCTTACAGTTTCGATCCACCGTACGTTAAAGGGATGATGTGAGCAAGGCTTCTTTGGAAACTACAGATGAGAATATCTCCTATAAAGCTTTTATGCCGGTAGTATCTCGTTGGTTGACATGGCAATGTAATATGGTATCAGGTGTAAAGGCTGGAGCAGTCTTTGTCATTGGAAACAGTGCAGGCGATGACCTGGACATGCTGGCTGCCTGGCCGGAGAAGATGATAGAGAGTACGACTGGACGACTACATGGACTGGCATTGGATGTGATGGCTGGCGGAGACGCTACTACGGCTAAAGTAGCTTGTCCTTCAGAGTCAGATGGTGCTGTCTGTGATCTGACGACACTGCCACTTCGCCATAATGATGAGGTCATCGGAGCTATGGTGTTTTTACAGTCTGTACGTTCTGAAGAGCAGAAGCAGGTAGTCCATCAGCTTTTCCAATGGGGTGCTGCCTGGCTTGAATCGACGTTAAGTGATGCCTATGATGAGCAGAGTCAACTCGACCCACTGGTAGACCGTCTGGCTAAATTGGCTTTAGAAGATGTACCTATACCTGTTGCGGGTTATCATGTCTGTGATCTGCTGGCAAGACAACTCGAGTGTAAACGTGTCGCTCTTGGGCTTACGAAAGGTTTACAGATACACATGTCAGCACTCTCCCAGCAGTTGCGTTTTGATCATCGTTCGAGTAATGTACGTGAGATGGAAGCGGCGATGGAGGAGTCTATTGACCAAAGAGAGAGTATCCACTATTCACAGCTTGATGACGTTACGACCACAGTGACACAAAAACATCAGGTCTTGGCAACGGCACATGAGAACGCTGCTGCTCTTACCATCCCTCTGTTCAATGCATCTGAACCTATAGGAGCGATATTACTTCTACGTCCTAGAAACATACCATTTACTGATAAAGAGGTGAAGACGGTCGAGTATGCCGTGGATCTGTTAGGCCCTATATTTGCGTTAAAGTCACGAGATGAGGACTCCCTTGCTACACATCTGGTCCGAGGAATCAAGAATAGAAGTGCTGATCTTTTAGGTGCAGGGCATCTGCCTATGAAGGCATTTGCATTAGGTCTGGTAATAGTGATGACTGTCTTGAGCCTATTTAAGACCCCTTACGATATTTATGCGACATCCTCATTGGAAGGTGCCATCCAGCAAGTCATCGTCGCTCCGCAAAAAGGTTTTGTCAAAACGGCCAAAGTCCGTGCAGGTGATAGGGTCGAGGCTGGTCAGTTATTAGTGACATTAGATGACCGTGACCTGGACCTGGAGCATAAGAAACTAAACAGTGAACGTGACAAGATCACTAAAGAGTATCATGAAGCGTTGGCACTTCGTGAACGCTCTAAAGTAAGCATCTTGTCAGCCCAGATCGCGCAAGTGGATGCGCAGCTTGGCCTTGTCGATGAGAAACTCAAGCGGAGCCGATTGCATGCTCCTTTCTCCGGGATAGTCGTATCTGGTGATCTGAGTCAGTCGCTGGGAGCCCCTGTGGAAAAAGGCGAGCAGCTATTTGAGATAGCACGTGAAGGCGATTATCGCGTGGCTATGAGTGTGGATGAACATGATGTATCCCAGCTTGAGATCGCTCAAATCGGGACGTTACGTCTCGTCGGTCTTCCATATGATGCTATCGAGATCAAGATCGTTCGGATCACTCCGGTGGCTGCTGTCGAGAACGGCGGTAACTACTTTCGTGTTGAAGCTGCTATCTCTGCTATCGATGAGACACCGCTTCGACCAGGCATGCAGGGCATAGCTAGAGTAGAAGTAGGAGAGGGTAGTCTTTTGTGGGTATGGACCCATACCCTGGTAGAGAGGTTGCGCCTGTGGTTTTGGTCCATCGGACTCTAGGAGGTCTTGACGATGCAGACGGATGATCAGTCACTCTGGGAACACATAGCTCAGTTACGTCCCCGTTTACGAGGGGATGTCCAGCTCTATCCGCAAGTCTATCGTGGGGAGCGTTGGTATGTGCTGCATGATCAGTCTGCTGCGCAGTACATACGACTTAATGAGCGAGCCTATGCTGTCCTGGGTCGCCTTGATGGTGATCTGACGCTCGAAGAGATCTTAGAGCATGCGAATGAGGGGGAGACAGAGGAAGCACTGAGTCAGGATGAGGTCAGTGCTCTGATAGGGCAGTTGAACGCTGCCGAAGTACTCAGGGATGGACTTCCTATCAATGCACAGGACCTTTACAGACAATATTCGAGTCAACAACGCAGAAGGCGCCGACGTTCTTTGATGAACCCCTTATCGATCAAGATCCCATTATTCGATCCGGACCGATTTTTGAATACCATGTCATCTTATGCGAGAGCACTCTTTACTACAAAGGGCTTCTGGCTCTGGTCGATCATCGTCTTTTCAGCACTGCTGCTGGGATTGGCGCATGCCGACGAGCTTATAAGTGATATCGTGCTCATAGAGCTCTCTCCTACTCAACTCATCACTCTATGGTTTATCTATCCTCTGGTCAAAGCCCTGCATGAACTTGGCCATGGCCTGGCACTAAAAGCCTGGGGTGGAGAGGTACATGAGACCGGTGTCAACCTCCTGATGTTCATGCCAGTCCCCTATGTCGATGCTACTGCGTCATGGAGCTTTAGAGACAAGTGGCGACGGATGGTCGTTGGTTCGGCTGGTATCTTTGTGGAACTGTTTCTGGCTGCATTGGCTCTGTTCCTCTGGTTGGCGGTAGAACCGGGCATAGTAAAAGACGCAGCCCTAAATGTCATGCTAATAGCGACACTCTCCACACTACTGTTTAATGGTAACCCGTTGTTGCGCTATGATGGCTATTTTGTGTTTGAGGATTGGCTTGAGATCCCCAATTTGGCAACACGAGCTAAACGCTATTACTACTACTTGATACAGAAATATCTTTTGAAGATCGAACATCTTCGTAGCCCTGTCACGGCTGAGGGTGAAGTGGGGTGGTTCCTCTTTTACGGCTTCACATCCCCTATCTACCGTCTCTCTATCATGTTGGGTATCACACTTTATCTTGCTGATAGCTTTTTGGTAGTCGGTACAGCTTTGGCTATCTGGGTTGTTATGATGCAGTTGATAGTCCCTTTAGTAAAAGGTATGCATTTCCTTCTTGTAGATGAGATGGTCGCACCTCGCCGAAGACGGGGAGTGGGTCTTATCATCATAGTTTCACTGACGACTATCGCTTTCTTGTCCATACCGGTACCAACCATCACCTACACGCAAGGTGTGATGTGGACAAACAGTGGAAGTCAGGTCATTGCGGGCAGTTCAGGTTTTGTCACGATGTCTCGTGTAGAGTCGGGAGCCGAGGTCAAAAAAAATCAGCCAATATGGCAACTCGATGATCCTGAGTTGAGGGCCCGTCATCTGGAGTTACGGTCAAGACTCGATGAGTTGAACGCTCAGATCATGGAGCAATGGAGTGTAGACCGGGTCAAGACGGCGATGCTCAAGGACGACTTTGGCTCTGTTGAGACAGAGTTTGACAGGGTGACTGAACAGATCTCCGGTCTGACTGTATCCAGTCATAGAGCGGGACGATTTGTCTCAGCAAGTGCTGAGAACCCAGTAGGTCGTTATGTACGTCAGGGAGAACTTCTAGGACATATCATAGATCACGACAACCTTATCATCAGGACAGTCGTGCCCCAGTCGCGTATTGGACTGTTGGAGAGTTATGAGACTACTGCGGAGTGTTTGTTGGCCGACAGGCTGGGTGATGCGTTTAAAAGTTCTATAGTACGTCAGACTCCTCAGGCGACGAGTACTATCCCCAGTCCGGCTCTGGGAATGTCAGGGGGAGGTACCCTTGCTGTCGATCCTGCTGATGAGACAGGTCAAAGA
>JADGEC010000162.1 GCA_016744575.1 Sulfurimonadaceae bacterium
CGTTGATATAGAACATCGTCCTGAGTTCAGCTGGAAGCAGATCAAAACTGCTCAGATCGACAACCATCGGTGCCATCGAGACCGAACTGGCATAGACCCGCCATGCTGCATCTGAACTAAGCTTCTCATCTATCCACTGCTGTTGGACATCACCGTAGACATCATCAGTTCCCTGCATACTGCTATAGATATCGAACGCTTCTTTGACCACCATATAGCGTGACCCAATGCCTGTAGTCGAAAAAAGCTCTGCCTTGCCAAGATGGATGTATGCCAGACCTCTCTCCAGCGCATTGTAGGCTTCATCGCCCTCTTCTTGATAGATGAGCGGCGGCTGTGACTCAGCGGAGATCGCTTCATTATAGGCTTTTAGCATCTCATTGGCGACAAAGGCACTGATCTTTCCTTTGAGTGTCTCTGAGACTCTCCTTGCAGCTGCCACCAGACCAAGACCCTCGGAGACATACATCGTTAACAGTATCTGCGTCAATACAGCTTTATAACGATCATGAGGAGCCGTCTCTACATCGATATACGGACCGAGACGTTCATAAGACTCCATGTAAGCAAGCTCACCATCGTTTCCCTCTGAAAGCGTCTCATAGTGACTGATCAACTCTGCTTTATCTGCAAAGACCGTACCAGGAAATGCATCCTCTGCGATGAGATGATCTGGCCTATAGGTCCTATAATCTGTCAAGATCAGATGCAGGTCCTGTCCAAAGTGAAAGTCTCGATAGATGACCGGAGCACCGGCTTCATCGAGGATAACCGTACTCTCAGGAGTCATGAGACCATTTTCATCAAGTCCCACCTCCAAAGGCATATACTCAAGATAGGCCCGTTGAGAGTTCTGTTTACGCTCAGGGTCTTCTTCGTTACTCCTGCCTCCAAGATAGTTAGCACTGGCTCCAAAGCTGTCATCACTGTACTCATGGTCATCCCAGATGGCGATCATGGGAAAAGACTCATGGATGGCTTGCAACATCTCATCACTGCGGTAGAGCTGATAAAGCTGACGGTAGTTATCCAAAGAGCGTGCCGCGTAAAAAAGCGTACCCTCGGCCTCAAGTGTTATCGCACCCTCCATATCACGAAAACTGAGGCTTCGCTCCTCATCGCTTGATTGATATCTCGGATCACCACTGGTCTCATAGATATAATCACCCAGATGCACGATAAAGTCCAGATCATCAAACTGTGACATATGCGCATACGCGTTGTAATAACGCCCAATATAGTCCTGACAGGAGACCGAACCAAAACTGATCTTCTGCGTATCTGATGACAATGGCGCCGTTTTTGTACGACCTGTTCTGGAGTATCTCTTCGCATAACGAAAACGGTAGTAATAGTAGGTGTAGGGTTCCAGATCATCGACTCTGATCTTTATGCAGTTATCAAAGAGTGCATAAGCGATAAGCGTCTCTTGCCGCACAATGTCTTCAAACATCTCATCGGTAGCGATCTCTACATCCACAGAGAGGTCTTGCCCCGCTTCTGAGAGGTCCTCTACTCTTGTCCATAAGATAACACTGTTCTCACGCGGATCACCGGAGGCTACAGACTGCGGAAACAAGTCCAATGCACTCTGCGCATCACTACTGCCGCCACAACCGCTGAAAAGTGCAGGAGTGAAGAGTGCACCTGAACCCAGCATCATCAGCTTTAACACATCTCTTCGCTTGACCTCTCTCATAAGCATCACCACCTTTAACAGACATCTATCTTTTAACTATATCTATTTGCTACTGAAAAAGTAAAAAAACAGTTTTACAATTCGCTATAATAAAACTATGAAAATGACCCCTGAACCCTTATGCTGTTAAGACAGTTTCGCTCCTTCTATGTCCGTCACTTCCCTGAGGATATGGAGCACCTCATCGAATACTTCGCTATTTTTGGCGGTCTGGGATGGGAGATCGACATCGACAGACCACTTGAAGAGCTTATCATCACCCATATCTTGGACAACTACGGGCACCTTTACAACGAGATAAGCGCAAAGACACTCGACGAGCCTTCCTACCACCGACTGCTCAGCGCCATAGCTGTGGGTGACCGCCGAATACACTCAGCCTATAAACGCGCACGTATCAGTGAGGCCAAAGGTGGGCCCGCCCTCTCCTTCTTACGTGATGCGGGCATCCTTTCACTTGAGTACTCCCGTGAGATCCCACCGGTAAAGACGCATCCAAAGCAGCAGTTAAAACGTGAGGTCAGACGTCATCGTATCTCACACAAGATGCACTTCACCTCACCCTTCTTTCGTTTCTGGTTCTATTTCATCGCACCCTTTCATAAAGAGGTAGAGAAAGGTGACTACGACGGGGTACTGGAGCGTTTTCGTGAGCACAGACAAAGCTTTACCGGCAGGGTCTTTGAAGAGCTCTCAGACCTGCTGCTCATCGAGCTCTACAAAGAGGACCCGCTCAGCGATACCGGAAGTTACTGGGATCGTCAGGTAGAGATAGACATCCTCGCACAGACGAGCAGTGGCCTCCATATCGTCGGTGAGTGCAAATGGACAAATCATAAAGTCAACAAGAAAGAGCTGGGGAGACTGGCAGATAAATGTGAGAAGATCGACTTGACTCCAGACGTGACCGTGCTCTTTAGCAAACGGGGTTTCTCCAATGAGTTGGCACATCTACGCAGTGATACTCTGGCTCTTTACAGCTCTGAGGATTTCAAGTCGCTACTTAAAGATGTCTCTTCCGCTGATCTGATCAAAGGCCTTGCGCGAGCTTGAGCAGCTAGTACTGACAAAGTGTTGAGTTATGACCTGCTTATAGTTCAGGATGACAGGAGACTATGAAGAAGGTCAGGAACGCTTTGATCGTAAGAGAAGATCAAAAGGCTCCCGATGAAGCTATTATCTACTCGATGATAGCTGTGACATTGTCATCACTGCTATCGATGTCGGTCACATTCTGATCTATTGCATCAACAACATCTGTCACACTGTCCTCACCGCTATCGATGCCAGTCACATTCTGATCTATTGCATCAACAACATCTGTCACACTGTCCTCACCGCTATCGATGCCGGTCACATTCTGATCTATCGAATCGATGACACCTGTGTCATTGATATCTGTCACACCATCAGCATCGCTGTCGATCTCGATCACATACTGATTTGTCGATGTGACTCTCCAGACTAACGTACTGTTTTCTCCTACATATTTCTCCATACCACTGTAAGTATAGACCCCGCACCAATCTTCTTTTGTTGGAGTCAGACTGTGATCATATGAGGTGTCTACTGAGAAATAGCCATTGATATCATCAGTAAAGATGTAGATATCACCTTCAACCGGGAACTCATAGTCAAATCCATTGTGGCTGTAACTTCTAAGCGTATAGTCTTTAAATCCTATTGATTCATCTTCCGTTACCGTCTCTACCGTCATAGTCATCAGTGCATCATCGAAAAATGGACTATCATAGTTATAGGTGATCGTCGCTATCGCACCACTTTTCCAGATCATATCATCTATGAAAAACTCTGAATCTGTAGTCATAGTCATATTTTTTATATCACCAGTATACATATCGAAGTCACCTGCCACATGCAGGACCCCATTTAGGTCATCTATCTCATCGACACCACAGGAGTTGCTTTCAGAGTTTTGATAGTCAATATAAGTCAAAGAGCCCTCATAGGTACCGGTACTAGTGTCTATGCTAAACACTACCTGATTAGTCCCAGATACATTGCCGTTCACCGTCTCATCTAATGATAACGTATCCCCATCCAGGGTCATACTCTGCCTGGAGACCGAGTTGCGATCAGCTGATGCATCATCTAGTGAACTCTTGACGACACCTGTTACGATGCTAGACAGTCTTAAAGCGATACTGTCTGTAGTCGACTGCTCACCAGCATCAGGGTCCAGACTGCTGCTTTTCAGATTCGTCGCACCGCTGCCATCCCCGACGATGACATCATAGTTCGGCAGATCAGCAAGATTCATCAGACTTGCGTTAGAGAAACTTGAGACCTCTTCTTTAGTATCCGGACCACTCAAGTCACTCAGATCACTTGGATTTGAATCACTTGGAGCACTTGAACTACTTCCCCCACCACAACCACTAAAAGTCGCGATAACTGCTATAACGCTCAATAGACTTAGACTATTTTTCAATACAAACTCCTTGTTTGATCATGATGTTACAACTATAATTAACTGATGTCAACTTTAATAACGACTTAACAGGCAATAAGTGACAACATTGATTCATAAGGTAATACGGTCTATGTTTATTTGGCTCTCCTGACTATACAAGGTGAAAGAGCAAAGACGATGGTGATGTCCCAAGTGAGCATCTATTGAAAGTGGAGAATACTACTAATATACCGGGCAATAATAGCCCTAAGCTGTCAGATCTACTACAAAACGCTTCGTACATGTGCCATGACAGACTCAAATATGCTTTAGGGCTTTTTTATTAATCCCTACTATACTTTCAACATGAAGATCCTATTATTTATTATATATATCATCTTGATCACTGACCTAAGTGCATCTACAGTAGATGAGAAAAAACAATCATTTGAAGAGTCTTGTGCTGATGGCAAGATGACAGCTTGTCACAACATGGGACTTATGTATGATTATGGTGATGGTGTTATTGCTGAGGATGATGTGAAGGCATTGGGCTTTTACATCAAAGCTTGTAATAAGAACTATTTTCCAAGTTGTACAAGAGCTGCTCTCTTATATGAGGAGGGTAAAGGTATAAAAGAAGACATGGACAAAGCTTTTAGACTTTACTCAAAAGCTTGTGGAGCTGAGGATGGCTTTGCCTGCCACAATGTAGCTGTCTACTATTCAAAAAAAGAGACAGAAGCTATGAAAGCCATCTCTGTAAACCTTTACAGCAAAGCCTGTGATGAAGGGTACGCACCATCATGTATCTATCTTGGGCGCATGTATAGAGATGCCAAGACACTATCAAATGACTATGGACTTGCTAAAGAGAAGTTCTCTAAAGCTTGTGAAGCGAACAACTATTTGGGCTGTAAGGAGCTAAGGATCTTGGAAGAGGCAGGTTACTAAACACACCTAGACCTATGAGCTCCTAGTTCAGGACCTGATCACCCATATAGAAAAACAGGAACAGCGCCATCAGAATGACCAGTACAGACAATAATATATTTGTGTTTTTCACGACATAAGGGATGCTCTCGTCAGAGTCTATCGCTTTGTTATACATGAAAAAGCGCATCGTCGATGCGATGATCATGATGATGCCCACGAGAAAAAGGCTGAGTCCGACGAGTTCAGCTGACAAAGCAGACTGAAAATGTTCTTCGTCTCCTATGCTCCGGCCAACATATGTCATAAAGATCTCAAACTTCTCGATCAAGAAACCAAAAGCCATTATGGCGATAGACGTGCGGACCCAGGCGAGATATGTCCGCTCATTAGCAGAGTGGTCGGTAAATCTTTTTATCAAAACATTCCTTTTAACTATTGTACAAATATTACCAAGTCATACTGAAGTGACCATTCTATCTGCTGTCCTTGTAGGTAAAGTGACCTAACCTATCTAGCTCAGTCAAATGGTGAAGACCACAGGATTGGTCAGGCGGTAATCCTCCCGAAAAGTAAGCCTTTCCAAAAGTAGAGAATTCTCATATACTATGAATAGGAGTTTTCTATGAAGAGATCACGATACAGCGACAGC
>JADGEC010000163.1 GCA_016744575.1 Sulfurimonadaceae bacterium
GTTATAGTGATAATCATCAAACTAATTTTAAAAGAGCTCATCATGAACACGATCGAAGAGTATAAGTATAGATTGGAGGAGAGTGAACTACTGACAAAAAATATACTCGCAACATTTCCAGATATGACGTGGGTAAAAGATGTTGATGGTCTTTACCTAGCCTGTAACCCGGAATTTGAACGATTTTTTGGAGCAACAGAGAGTGAGATCGTTGGTAAGACAGATCACGACTTTGTAGATAAAGAGATAGCTGACTCTTTTCGTAAACATGATATCAATGCTATGAAAGCAGATAGACCGACTATTAATGAAGAGTGGATGACTTATGCAAGTGATGGATATCGTGCATTTCTTGAGACTACAAAAATACCACTTAGAAACACACTAGGTAAAGTGATCGGAGTATTAGGAATAGGGCATGATACGACTAAACGTCATGAAGCTGAGATCTCTACAGACAAATATGCAGAGATCCTCAAAATGATCGCAACTGGTACGATCGCATCAAAGGTCTATGATGAAATCGCACTTATGTATGAAAAACGCCATCCAGGTATGAGATGTTCATTACTAGAATTAAAAGATGGTCATCTTATGCATGGTGGAGCACCAAGTATGCCAAAAGAGTATCAGGATGCTGTACATGGACTTGAAAATGGTCCTAGCGTTGGCTCATGTGGTACATCTACTTACTTTGGGACTCGTGTTATAGTCGAAGATATAGCTACAGATCCCAAGTGGGCAGCTATTAAGCATGTAGCACTACCTCATGGTATGCGTTCTTGTTGGTCAGAACCAATAAAAAACTCATCTGGAAAAGTCCTAGGTGCTTTTGGGATGTACTACGATCATCCAGCATCACCAAACGATGAGGAGTCAGAAGACTTGACATTAGCGGCAAGACTTGCCAGTATAGTCATGGAGCGAGATCAGGCAGGCAATGAGATAAAAGAATCTACTACTCGATTATCTCTTGCCCTGGATGCTGGCCAAGTCGGAGTATGGGATTGGAATATAGAGTCAAACGTAACTATATGGGATGACAGGATGTTTGAGATATATGGCCTGGACAAGATCGTTCCACTGCCCTATGATAATTGGCTAAACACAGTATTACCAGAAGATCGTGCAGATGCCGAAGATGCTCTTCAACGAGTCATCTCAAATAAGACTAGGGATATTAGTCTGTTTCGAATCAAAAAACCTGATAACAGTATCAGATACATACAGACATCAGCGGATGCTGTATGCGATGATTCAGGAAAAGTCATCCGTGTGCTTGGGACAAATAGTGATATCACAGAGAAAAAAGTCTTAGAGCAAGAGCTTGAAGAAAGCTATAGACTACTTCATAAAATAACAGAAAATATCCCTGGAGCCATTTTCCAGTATAGACTTTATCCGGATGGAAGATCAATATTTCCTTATGCCAGTAAGGGTATAGAAGATGCATATGAAGTATCTCCAGAAGATGCTCTTCAAGACGCAAGCCTTATCTTTAAGACTATACATCCAGATGATCTGAGTCTGCTTGAGGATTCGATCAAAAGATCAGCAGAGACAATGACGGAGTTTAACATAGAATATAGGGTCGATCTTCCAAAAAAAGGTCTACGTTGGCTTCATGTGAAATCAACGCCAGAAAAGCTTGCAGATGGTAGTATCTTATGGAATGGTGTTATTACTGATATAACAGAGCAGATCGCCGATAAAGAAAAACTGCGATCTCAGGCAAAACAGCTCCAACAGAAAAAACAAGAGCTAGAGAGTATTATCATAAATGCTCCAAACCCTATGAGTCTATATGCAGAAGGAGGAGAGATACTTATGATCAATCAAGCATGGATCGATTCTTCTGGTTTTTCATTGGAAGATGTACCTACGATCGATGCTTGGATCGAACATATATATGACGATACAGAGACTAGGACCGCTCTAAAAGAATATATTGGTTCACTTTATGGACTTACTGAAAAAATTGATGATGGTGAGTTCACTTTTCTAAACAAAAATAGAGATCCCATCACTTGGCAGTTTAGTTCAGCACCACTAGGAGTCATAGATGGTAAACGTACAGTCATATCTTCAGCTATGGACATCACTGAACTAAAACGCAAAGATGAGATGCTCATCGAACAATCCCGCCATGCCGCGATGGGAGAGATGATATCGATGATCGCACACCAGTGGCGACAGCCTCTGACTGTGATCTCCATGAGCGCGAGTAGCATGTTGTTCAATATCGAAGTCGAGGATTCCAAAGATGAAGATATCGAGAGAGCTTCCCATAAAATACTTCATCAGACAAAAGAACTCTCCAAGACGATCGATGATTTCAGGAACTTCTTTAAACCTGATAAAGAGATCTCCATAGTGGATATTCAAGATATACTAGACCAAGCCTTATCTATTGTAAAAGATGGTCTAAAAAATAATAATATAGACCTCACGATATCTTTTGAGACAGCAGAAGACGTAGCAGTGAATGCTTACCCAAGAGAACTCATGCAGGTCTTTATTAACATCATCAATAATTCTAAAGATGCATTAATATCTAACAATATAGAGGATCCCATGATCACTATAAGAGTATATGAACATGAAGAATATATAAGCACTGAGATATGCGATAATGGAGGGGGTATAGATGCAGATATATTACCAAGGGTATTTGACCCATATTTCTCAACAAAAGGTGAGATCAATGGTACAGGACTAGGACTGTATATAAGTAAGATGATCATTGAAGACCATCTTGGTGGTATGATCTTAATAGACAATGATGATGATGGTGCTTGTTTTACTGTAAGCTTGCTCAAATAGCTGCCAGATCCATCATTGACTAGACTTTCTAAGTCGATCACTCCATGCACAGATCTTTTCATGATCGGTGGACACCGTACACAGTGTTCCATAAAGGGCATCTCTAACAACCCTGTGTATCATCAGGGTTATTAGAGATGCCCTAAAGACAATAGGGTTAAGATGAAAGATAAGATCATTGCATATCAGGGTATTCAAGGTGCGTATTCTCATCTTGCATATAAAAATATATTTCCCACGTCTCAAGCAATCGCTTGTGAGACTTTTCAAAAGGCTATGCATCTAGTTGAAAGCGATGAGGCTGACTTGGCGATGATACCTATTGAAAACTCTACTGCGGGAAGAGTCGAAGAGATCTATAGGTTGATCCCTAAGATGCGATTGCATATCTTAGATGAACACTTTCAGGCAGTCACTCACTGTCTGCTGGCATTAAAAGATGCGACTATTGAAGATATCAAGTATGTCTCATCCCATCCCCAAGCTCTAGCACAATGTCATGCAAAACTAAGTGATCTCAACTTCGAGCCTATTGCAAAGTTTGATACTGCCGGTGCGGCTCAAGAGATAAAAAAGTTAAATGATAGACAGCACGCTGCAGTCGCATCCAGTTTGGCTGCAAAGCTTTATGACCTGCAGATCTTAGATGATGATTTTGGGGATTTCAAGGGTAACACCACAAGGTTTTTGATCCTCTCAAAAAAGAGTACTATTCCTATATTTGACAATGATATCTCTTACATAACATCTTTAGTCTTTACAGTCAGGAACATACCATCTGCTCTATATAAAGCGCTAGGTGGTTTTGCGACCAATGGGATAAACCTGATAAAACTAGAAAGTTACTCTATGACAGGAAGCATGAAAGCCAGTCAATTCCATGTTGATATCGATGGACATACAGATGAGCAGAACCTACAGCTTGCATTGGATGAGTTAAGATTTTTTGCACATGAGATCAAGGTCTTAGGTGTCTATAAAAGAGACTCCCATAGAGATAAGATGAAGACTATCTAAAAAAGCTCAAACAAGATTTTGGATCAGAGTTCTCTCTTCTTCTATTGAGAGGAAACGCCACTTACCACTTTCGATGTTGAGTTTAAAACTGCCAATACTAATCCGGCTCAGACTTACGACTTTTAACGGCGACCCAAACTTAGGATCTTTCAGCGCCCCAAAAAGTCGGCGGATATGCCTATTCTTACCCTCGTCGATCTGTATCCTGAGTTTAGTCTTCGCGCCGCCAATGCCTATTTTTTCAACGACAAGAGCTTTCAATAGACCGTGCTTGCTTTCGACTCCTTTTAAAGCCTGTGCAATATGTTCGTCTGTTACGTGGCCTCTGACCCAGATCTCGTATATCTTGATGCAGCTCCCAGGTCTGGTCAATTTGTTGCCAGTCTTGCCGTCGGTTGTAAATAGTAAAAGCCCTTTAGACTCTAGATCAAGGCGTCCGATGGGCATCCACCCGTCATCAAAGACCCAATCGGGCAAAAGATCATAGACTGTCTTTCGCCCAAGATCGTCAGAGCGTGTGACCAAATAACCCTTAGGCTTATTTAGTGCTAACAGTATTTTCGAATCATTCATCGTACTATTCATCAGGTCTGTTCCTTTTAGGAGTCTACTCGAACTTTTTTATCTCTAATAACTGATCTCTATTAAATGCAGCCCTCGCGACTGAGCTTTGAGACTGATCTTTTCCTCTTTGTGATGCTCTAGTGCTTCACTAATATCACTCAGGCTAAGCTGCTTTCTCCCGAGCGCAAATAAAGCACCCGTAATATATCGGACCATATGCCTTAAAAAACCTTTGCCCACGATCTTAAGATAGTAGACATCATTGCCAAAGGGCGAAGGCTGCACTTGTAATATCTCACAGCTGACAATAGTACGGAAAGTCGAACGCATATTGACATCTCGTTTTGCGAAGCTGTAAAAATCATGTTCGCCGATGAAGAGTCTACAGGCTTGTTGCATGAGTCCTATATCAAGTGACCCTGTAGTCGAAGGTTTGCTATCAAAGGGGATATGCGTAACGATATCATTGAGAACTGGATTGTGTATCGTGTCTGTACAAAAGTAATAGTGATACTCTTTCTCCTTGCTGTCCTTATTTGGATTAAACTCGGCGGCACAGGGTTCGCACTGCAGGACACGGATGTCGTCGGGCAATTGTGAGTTCATGCCAAGCAGAACTCTTTCTGATTTGATTGCCATGGGGATAGTGGCCTTTATGACTTGCCCCTGTGCGTGGACACCAGCATCGGTTCGACTTGCAGCGGAAATAGTGCAGTCCTGATATTTACAGATCTTTTTTAGCACCTGATGGACACTTGCTCCGATGGTAGGCTTTTGCTCGCCGCTACCTAGGTCTTGCCAGCCAAAGTAGTTGGTGCCCTTGTATGAGACAACTAAACGATGATGGTACATGTATATCTCCAAGCTGTAAAGGTGAAAATCAAAAGTATGGTGTTACCCTAAAGTCGGATATAAAATAGTGTCTGGTCCCATCTTATGACTTTAATGTCCTTTTTCATATTCTTTATATGTCTTTTTATTGAGATTTTGTAAACATTGGTCGATCTCACCAGGGGGTTGACTACGACAATCATGTTCTGCCCCATATTGTCCACCTTCATACCAAGCCTTAGCAGTGCATCCGGTAACAAAGCTCATAAAAAGAGTAAGTGAAATAAGTGCCATTATCGTTTTAGTTCTCAATTTGATGTACTCCCATATTCTAATGTTGCCTCTATTGAAGCCTAACCCCGAATTTAAATCCGAAGTGCAATCTTTGATTTAAAGATCATACCTCAATTCTCTTAAGCTGCTGATTCTATCTCATGAAACACCTCGTATGG
>JADGEC010000034.1 GCA_016744575.1 Sulfurimonadaceae bacterium
TGTTTATAACTAAGTACATTTCTACCACCACTGACACCACTCTTCTTTATATAACGGAACATCTCCCTAGTCGATTCAAAAGCAAGTTCATATCGCACAGTCTCGATCTGTCCATCAAAATAGTTCCTTGCACTCTTTTCGATCTCCTCAGCACTTAGAAGCATAGGCTCAAGTCCAGCGGTCTTATATAGAGTAGCAAAAGTGTTCGCAGTAAATATACCTAGTGATACAGGAGTCTTAAGTGCCGCGACATGCGATAGCGTCGAGTCCATATCTTTAGTCCACTGAAGAGCTGAGGCTGAAAAGAGTCTATCGAACGTCAGGTATTGCAGGTCTTCAAACAAGGCGGGATCATTAAAGTCGCCGTAAACACACTCGATCTGCGCAGACTTAGGATGGAGCTCAAGCATACCCGGTGCGAAATCCACCCCAGTAAACTGTACAGGTTTCCAACTCAATGCTGAATAGAGACTCCCATTCCCACAGCCAAGGTCTAAGATCCTAGCAGGCTGCTCCTCACCCAGGTCAGCAAGCAACTTGGATACGACTTGTTTTTGTATGAAGTCATACTCACCATAAGCTCCAGCGTGACGGGAGAACTGGGTCTGGACTCTCATCGACGATTTATCACGAGTGAGACGATGAATATAATAAGGACAGCCATCACGATCGTCGCACCACTTGGTAATGAGAAGTAATATGAGCTTGTCATACCTACTACTACTGATAACAGAGAAAACCCAAGTGCCAGCCATATAGTCCTGGCAAAGCCCTGTCTGTATTGCAGAGCTGCTACCGTAGGGATGACCATCAAGGCACCGATGAGCAGTGTACCTACCACTCGGATAGAGAGTGCGATGATGACTGCGACGATGGTGACCAGCAAAAAGTTAAATACCTTGACTTTGACACCACTGGTCTGTGCCACCTCTTCATCAAAAGCGATGAAGTAGAACTCTTTATAGAAAGCAAGAAGTACCATCAGTGCGATACCACCAAAGATAAACATAGTCATGACATCTTCTGTACTCACAGAGAGAATAGAACCAAACAGATAACTAAAAAGAGAGCTGTTAAACGCTCCGGCTAAAGAGACGATGATGACGGCCAGCGCCAATGAGCCAGAGAGAAAGATAGCCAAAATAGCATCCGAATAGAGATGGTAATAACTCCGTAGATACTCTATCGTCCAAGCACTGATCAAGGCGACGACTACTGCTGTCCAGAGGGGGCTGCTCCCGACAAGCAGACCCACTGCTACTCCGACTAATGCCGAGTGTGCAAGCGTCTCCGTCATCATCGAGTACTGTCGTAAGACAATGAACGACCCACTGACTGATGCGAGTACAGCGATGATAATACCAGCAAGAAAGGCTCGCTGCATGAATTCGTATTGGAACATCTCGATCATTTCATTCTCTCATGTCTCATTAAGCTACTTTATTGGCTGAAAATATGCATTCAGCATATCTCTCAGCCAAGATATCATCTCGATCATTTCATTCTCTCATCTCTTATTAGACTACTTGTCTCTATCATTATATTTAGCATCATCCTAATGATGATGATGGTTATGTAGGAGATGCGCATCTATGCCATAAAGCTTACTCATCTCTGCACAGCTCATCGCCTCTTTGGGATCATTACAGGTAAGTAGTGACTGGTTGACGGTAAGGAGTCGACCAATATCATCAGCTATCACTCCTATATCATGGGTGATAAACAAGATGGTCAGCTTCTCCTTGCTATTGAGTTCACGAAGCAAGGCATAAAAACGTTGCTGTGAGACGATGTCCACACCCGTATTTGGCTCATCCAAGATCAGGACTTCCGGTTTTGATGCCAATGCTCTTGCTATCATCACCCGCTGCCTCTGACCACCAGAGAGTGTCCCTATAAGTCTTGCTTTAAGATGTGTCACATCCATCTTTTGCATAGCTTCCTCGACTGCCAGGACATCCTCTTCACGCTCTCGTCCAAAAAAACCACGTTTGGCTGTACGACCCATCATCACTACTTCCAGTACCGTTGCCGGAAAGTTTAGATCGACTTGGGCAGCCCGCTGGGGCACATACCCTATCTTATCCCAGTTTTGAAAATCCTTCTGCAGGACACCAAATAGACGGATCTCACCGCTATTCGCTTTTTGTAGTCCAAGAAGAAGCCGGATCAAGGTAGTCTTTCCACCACCATTAGGTCCTATCAATGCAGTATATTCACCTTTATGGATCTGAAGAGAGATATTCTCTAAGATAGTCTGCTCATTGATAGTGAGCATCAGGTTCTTTACATCAAAGACAGGGACATCAAAAGTCACTCACACTCCATCGCTGTAGAAAGTCTTTGCAGGTTCTTCATCATCAAGCTCTCAAGATCCGCACCCTGCTCGACTTCATCAGCCGTGATATTTGCCAAAGGCTGTAAGACATCTACCTTTGCCCCACTCTCTGCAGCGATATTACTGATAAGACGGTCACTAACGAATGACTCAAAGAAGATCGTCCCGATCTGTTCAGATCTTACCATGTCTATCAATCTAGCCATCGTCTTAGCACTTGGCATCGCTTCTGGTGAGAGACCTGTCAACGCATGTACTTCAAAGCTGTAACGATGGGCAAGGTAGCCAAAGGCATTATGATTTACGATGATCTGCTTACTTTTACAAGTCGAAAGCTTCTCTTCATAACGTCTGTCGATACTCTCAAGCTGTCGGATATAGGCTTCTGTGTTTTTTTGCACAGTCTCTTTCTCTTCAGGGAGGATCTCAAGTAGCGTTTTTTCAATCGCCCTGGTCGCAAGGACCATATTCGCCATATCCAACCAATAGTGTGGGTCTATCTTCTCTCCATGGTGGTGTCCACTATGAGCTTCATGTGCCTCTTCAAGATGTCTAAGTTCTACTGACTTACTGATATCAAGAGCTTTGACTATCTTTGAGAATGAGCTAGCCCATGGTTCAAGCCCGGCGCCACTGTAGATAAAAAGTGCACTATCACTTAATCTAGCCAGCTCTTTTGGTGTCGGTTCAAAACTATGGACATCCACACCAAAAGGGACGATCATAAAAAGGTCCACTTTATCGCCTGCAAGATGACGGACTGCATCATAAAGAGCAAAGGTACTCACTGCAACACGGGGAGTGGACTCCGACTCAGGAGTCGATGGAGTCGTGTCCAAGAAAGTGACTGCTGTAAATATGATAAGAATGGCGATAATGATCAAAATCGACTGTTTGATTTTGCTTCCCTTTTTGATTTAGTATCTGCAATTATAGCGCACTCTCTTTACAATAAAGCGTTTCTGTAAGAGCAGAATCTTGAGAAGTAAAGACGTTCATGCTGTCCTTAACATTTTTTCTGGTACAATTCGCCACTTTTTATAATTTGAGCCCTCTTTCACCATCATGTAAAGACGCTCACGCGAGGATAAAGAATCATGACTAGCATCTTGCTTATTGCACAGATCGTATTGGTTGTACTGCTGACGATAGCCGTACTACTTCAGAAAAGTTCAAGCATCGGACTGGGTGCTTATAGCGGCTCAAACGAATCAGTCTTTGGAGCTAAAGGTCCGGGAAGCTTTCTCGCCAAGACAACATTCCTACTTGGGTTTCTGTTTGTCTCCAACACCATAGCACTGGGTTACTTCTATGGACAAGCCCGTAATGAGTCTGTCGTCGATACGATAGCAGAGAAGACAGAGATCACTGCACCTGCAGCTATCAACATACCTGCTCCGGTCGAGACTAACACCACAAAATAATCATATGTACAGATGGACTCTCCTTCTGTTCCTGCCCCTTTTTGTCTGGGGTGAAGCCCACATCTTTGTCTATCACCGATTTGGTGATGAGAAGCATGCCTCTACAAACACCTCTATAGAAGTCTTACGTTCAGAGTTCGAGTACCTTAAACAAAACGGTTACGAAGTCATCTCCCTACACACACTTAACGATGCCATTAAAAATGACAAGCCTGTCAAAGAGAACTGGGTTGTCCTGACTATCGATGACAGCTATAAGAGTTTTTATCAAAATGGACTTCCTCTCTTTAAAGAGTACGGTTACCCTTTTACCCTTTTTGTCTATGTCGAAGCCACAGAACGACGTTACGGTGATTTTATGAGCTGGGCTCAGCTGCTTGAGGCACAGAGACATGGTGAGATCGGACTACATAGTTACGGACATCACCATATGGTCTCTCTCTCAAAAAAAGAGATCTTACAAGATACAAAAAAGGCTTACGATGCCTTTGAAAAACATCTGGGCGCAGCTCCAAGATATTTTGCCTATCCGTACGGAGAGTATGACCCTAAAGTAAGAGATGCTGTCGAGACTTTTGACTTTGACCTGATACTCAACCAAAACAGTGGCGCAGTAGATGGAGATAGCGATCCCTATGATCTGGACCGTACAGCTCTGACCGGTGAGGACCTTATCCGTCAAAAACTACGCATCAAGACACTGACGACCACCTGGCTCTCACCTAAAGCATGGCCAAAAAGTGGAAAGATCAAGAAGATCCATGCTACAATTCCAACGGATATAACGGACCTGGAATATTACCTTTCCGGGTATGGATGGCAGCCTATAAAAGCGATGAACGGTGTAGTCGACGAATCTGTCGACCTACCTATAAAACTCAAGCGAAGCCGACTCTTTTTGAGACAGAAAGAGCGTCAGAGCAGTATAATCTTAGTCAAGGAGTAACATGTTAAACGAGATTCAAGAGAGTTGTGTCATGGAGATGCAAGACTCGATCGATCATATGCGAGCAGATTTTAAAACACTTCGTACCGGAAAAGTGACCACACAGGTACTTGATAATATCCGTGTCGACTATTATGGGACGATGACGGCCTTAGACCAAGTCGCCAGTGTCATCGCGACTGATGCTACGACTATCGTGATCTCTCCATGGGAAAAGAATCTTGTAAGCGATATCGAAGGGGCTATTGCCAAGGCGAATATCGGAGTAAACCCAAACAATGATGGCGAACAGGTAAAACTCTTCTTTCCACCGATGACGAGCGAACAGCGTCAAGAGGCAGTAAAGAAGATGAAGACTATGGGAGAGAAGGCAAAAGTCTCTGTCCGTAATGACCGTAAAAAATCCAATGACGCGATCAAAAAACTAGAAAAAGATAAAGAGGTCACAGCTGACGAATCAAAATCTGCACAAGATCAGATCCAAAAGACGACTGATAAGTTCAGTACTGAGATCGACAGCATCTTAAAAGATAAAGAAGCAGAGATCTTAAAAGTCTGACACTTACACTTTTCAAGAAGAGCGAAGAGATGTCAACAGCCTTTTAGTAGCTTGACACTCTCCCCCCTTCTTCTCTTCTTACTCTCATCTTCAAAGGAAAATCAATGGACGTCAAACAGATCTATATGGATGCCAATGCGCTTTTAGAAGGCCATTTTAAACTCAGCTCAGGTAATCACTCACAATTTTATCTGCAATCTGCCAAAGTGCTTGAACAGCCAAAGACAGCAAAAGTACTCGCTGAGGCAGTCGCTGAGCAGATCAAAGAGAGCGGTTTACAGGTCGACACGGTCTGTGCTCCTGCACTGGGTGGCCTTATCGCCGGTTTTGCACTGGCTACAGCACTGGACAAACGCTCTATCTTTGCTGAACGTGTCGATGGTACGATGACTATCCGCCGTGGTTTTGAGATAAGCAAAGGTGAGCGGGTCATCATCTGTGAGGATATCATCACTACCGGTGGTTCAGCCATGGAGGCAGCTAAGGCTATCGAAGCTCTTGGCGGCATCGTCGTTGGTTTTGCTGCGCTGGCTAATCGTGGTTTTTGTCAACGTCAAGGTAGCCCCCTCACACGTCAGGAGAACTGTAAGCTTCCTCAAGATGTCCCATTCTTCGCACTTGAGGACTTTACCTTCTCTATCTATACTCCAGATGCGTGTCCACTTTGTACAGATGGTAGTGAAGCTATCAAACCCGGATCACGTGGTAACTGATGAGCGGCGAGAACAGCAGTGAGAACGAAAAGGTAGATGTAGGCAGTTTTAAACTGGATATGGATCATCTACAAAAGGTACAACGTACCATTCGTAAAGCCGGTAACATCTTTCCAGATGAGACGCTACTCATAAAAGAGCTGGAAGGACTGATCAGCAAAGCTCAAGACGATGATTCACTCAATGCTTATTACAGCATGGCTCAGTATCTCAAGCAGCGTGTCAAAGAGCTCAATAGTCATCTTGAAGTCCCACAACCTTCTGTCACACAAGCCATAGAGGACCTGACATGGTCTATCAACTATCTACAGTGGCTTGTCGCTGAGGATACGGATGAGAAAGAGAAGTGGTAGAAATATCGGTTGTCAATGGGAATGGCATCGCATACTATTGACTTTAGAATACTCTCTGCTAGTTGACAATAGTTTGAGACGAACAGCCCTAAAGCGGGTCTGTTCTATGCCATTTCAAAGCATAGGATAAAGCGTAAGAGGGGTGCTTGTTCGTTTGTCGTCTTTTATGTATCAGGCGGAGCGCCCTCGCTGATCTGCTCTTCGATTACCTTGATATGTTCAGCTGTGATCTGGTTCACCGGTCGCATCGTCTTTAAGATATGCATCACCTCCGTCACTGTCACACCATAAGGGTCTTTCTTTTCCACGACTACCTTACCAGCTCTGGTCGCGATGATATCGACATCTTTACGACTATGCTGCATAAAATAGTTTAGTGTGAACGCACCTGTGTGCTCTTTCTCTATGGCTACGATCACCTCAGTCGGTGAGCTTTTCTGGACAGAGGGGAGCATAGCTGCAAAGTCATCAGGAGCCATATATCCTATATACACTTTCGTAAAAAGATCATGATATCGAGTGAACTTGACACCATTGATAAAACGCATGTTCAAAGTACCCGTCTTACCTGATCGTATGTTCTGCAAGATCCAGGTAAGCGTGTTGTAATACTTAAAAGGAAAGACCCGGGTATGGTCAGGTGTGACGATCTTCTTTCCGCTGATCTTCGAAAAAGGCTTTCGTTTAATAGTATGCGGCTGCTTCATCCAGTCATAGACACTCTTAGCCGAAAAGGGTTTAGTGATCCAGGTCGTACAGTAAGAGGGTAACTGCTTAAGTCCTGTCACTCCCTCGTTTAGAATAAGCAGTGCTTTGATATCATAATGTGGGAAAAGCAACTGAAGCAATGCCCGCTTTTTGCGCAGTCTACGCTTTAACTTGGTCACTGACTTTACCAGTGTCATCTCTACAAAATAGAGCTCCTTCTTGGTAAAGATCATGCCATCAAACTCACCGATCTCATTTCGTTTAGTACGATAGACGATCTGCCCTTTCCAGTTGATCGAAAGGTTATTGGGTAGCGCTTTACTCCGCTTCTTATGCGGCCCCTTGACTATGAACTTCTCGATCGATTCGTTCTCATTGGCATAGCGAATCAGTTTCTCATAGATAAAGTTCTCAAAGACCTCCCCTTCAAAAGAGCGGAAGGCACTGAGAAAGGCCACATCATCTTCCGTGACACCCCTTTTTCTAAGACCGAGAAGATGTTTGACATTGTAGTCATAATAGAGCAGATTATCGCCAATATCACTCTCATCCAGTGTCGCTATAGAGCTGCTCATCTTCATCATGAGAGCTTGCACTGCATCGTCTGTTCGACCAGAATACGGGCAGTCTCCTCTTTACTATCTACCATCACACTTATAGGCAGGTCTGCTAACATCTCTTTCTCCTCAAGGCTAACGACTTTTACAACTAGATTGACATTTTTTGAATATTTTAAGACGGCTTCACAGATCAAGCGTTTCTTCGCTGGATTATCCAGTGTCACGATCACAGCTGCTGCACTCTCGACATGCAGCGCATGCAAGATCGTGGCCTTTTCCATATCACCAAAATAGATCTCTTCATCTTTTGCCAGACCCTCTTTCACATGCTTGTGACTATTGTCTACGATCACATAAGAGGCTCCCACCTGCTGCAGGTCATCCGTCACAAACTTTCCGACGACGCTGTAACCACAGACGATCACATGGTCCTTTCTCTGCTGTAGAGCACTGAAATCACTGCTGATGACATCGTCTTTGACAAGTCTACGGACAATATTATTGACCTGGGCGATGATAAAAGGAGTGATGATCATAGAGAGTACGACCATCAGCACAAGGATCTGTTCCAATGATGGGTCTAACAGATCTCCGGCACTTGCCAAGGTAAAGATCGCAAAAGAGAACTCACCCACCTGAGAGAGTGCCAATGCTGTCTTCATCGCGACCGAATTAGGAGAACCGACTCTGATCACAGCATAGATGATAACACTTTTGAGCACCAGTACCGCAAGGAGCAAGCCTATTATCTCACCAATATGTCCAATAAAGAAGAGCAAGTCTATCTTCATCCCCACCGTTACAAAAAAGGTCCCAAGCAGCAGGTCTTTAAACGAAGCGATATCAGCCTCTACTTTGTGAAAGTATTTTGTCTCCGCGATGATCATCCCGGCCACGAAAGCACCAAGTGAATAGGTAAACCCAAAGAAGTGGGCAAAGAGCGAAGCCCCAATGACGATGACCAGTACCGAGCCTAAGAACAACTCCTCTATACCACTCTCCGCCGAGAAGTGAAGCAGCCATGCCATCACTCGCTTACCTACTACAAAAAGTAAGCCGATGACGATGATCGCACTAAGTGCCGTATCAATCAGTACTTCTTGAAGACTCAATCCTTCCGTACTTAAAAAACCGATCAACAGCAAGATAGGGATAACGGCAATATCTTGAAAGATCAAGATCCCAGTGGAGCGCTGTCCATAAGGGAGATAGATCTCTTTGGACGCTTTAAGATAGCTCAGTACGACTGCAGTGGATGAAAGGGAGAAAGCCAGTGCGATGATGAGCGAGGACTTAAAGTTGACGGCAAAAAGATAGTGTGATATGACATAGACTATTACGGCCGTGATACCGACTTGAAGCAGCCCGTTACCAAAGACATCGCGCTTCATCGATCCCATCTTCTCCAGTGACATCTCCAGACCGATGGTGAACATCAAAAAGACAATACCGAACTCCCCGATCATCTCCAGAGTATGCGAGTCGGTCATATGATGAAGATCGAAAAGATAGACAAGTAGTACACCGGTGATGATGTAGCCGATGATCTGAGAGATACCGAACTTTTTCAAGATAAGATTGAGAACGACTGAGATACCTAAAGCAGCCGCTACATAATAAAGTGCTTCTTCCAAAGTGCTTCTTTTGACAGTTAATACTCAGTACGCCCGCAAGACACTGAGAATGTTCAGCGTCATCAGAGGTATCCATAAGTGAGCATAGTATATAATAACGTCCCATAAAGATAAGCATGCCGATACGATACTCACAGCTGTTGGCTGTTGCTGCATCAATCACAAGACAATGATCAAATCTTTTGAATCTCAAAAGGACACTCTAATGACCAAGTATATTTTTGTTACCGGTGGTGTATTAAGCAGTCTCGGAAAAGGCATCACGGCAGCAAGTGTCGGTGCCCTGCTCAACCACTCAGGAAGACATATAGGGATGTTAAAGATAGACCCCTATATCAACGTCGACCCTGGGACGATGAGTCCACTAGAACATGGTGAGGTATTTGTCACCAAGGACGGAGCAGAGACAGACCTGGACATCGGAAACTATGAACGGTTCTTGGATACCTCGTACCTTAAGACCAGTAACTTCACGACCGGACAGGTCTACTCTTCGGTCATCGAACGTGAGCGTGCAGGTGGTTATCTCGGTCAGACTATTCAAGTCATCCCCCACATCGTCGGTGAGATCGTCGACCGTATCAAAAAAGCAGGTAAAGGTCACGATATCCTTATTGTCGAGCTTGGTGGTACTGTCGGAGACATCGAAGGCCAGCCATTTCTTGAAGCCGTCCGTCAGATGAAACATGATGATGAAGTCGCAGGGACCTTTTTCATCCACGTCACTCTCATACCGTATATCAAAGCGGCCGGAGAGCATAAAAGTAAACCGACACAGCACTCTGTTCAGGAACTACGCCGTATTGGTATCACCCCACAGATGATCATCGCCCGTTCCGAAGGCTCTCTGCCGAAGACCTTCAAAAAGAAACTGGCTTTAAGCTGTGATGTCACACAAGACAGTGTCATCGAAGCCCTCGACGCACCGACTATCTATGCTGTACCGATGAGCTTTCTACAGCAAAACATACTCGCACCTATCGCCAAAGAACTTGAGCTCGGTGAGATCGCTCCTGATATGCAGGAGTGGGACTCCCTGGTCAAGAAGATCGTCGCACCTACCAAACTCGTCACCATCGGTTTTGTTGGCAAATATCTTCAGCTAAAAGAGTCCTATAAATCATTGATAGAAGCGCTGATCCACTCAGGTGCCCATCTTGACACAAAGGTCAACATCTGCTGGGTCGACAGTGAGGATATCGAGACTAGAGGAGCAGAGAGCCTGCTCAACGACTGTGACGCCGTCTTAGTCGCCGGTGGCTTCGGTTCACGCGGTGTAGAAGGTAAGATACAAGCCATCGAGTATGCCCGTGTCAACAAAGTCCCTTATCTCGGTATCTGTCTGGGTATGCAACTGACACTTGTCGAGTATGCCAGAAATGTCCTGGGTCATGAGGATGCCAACTCTATCGAGTTCGATACAGAGACGACACACCCGATGGTCTATCTTATTGACAACTTCATCAACCAGTCAGGCAATAGTGAACTACGGACCCACCAATCACCGATGGGCGGGACACTACGTCTTGGAGAGTACCCTTGTGAGACCAAAGAGGGTTCACACCTGAGAGAAGCCTATGATGGGGTGGAAGTCATCCATGAACGTCATCGCCACCGTTATGAGGCCAACCCGACCTATAGAGCCGAACTTGAACAGGCCGGCATGGTCGTCACAGGCGAGTCACATGGCCTTATCGAAGCGGTAGAGGTCATCGATCATCCTTGGTTCCTGGGTGTACAGTTCCACCCTGAGTTCACATCACGTCTGCAGACACCAAATCCTGCAATATTGTCTTTTGTGAAGGCCTCGTTAGCGCATGCCGAAAACTCCTGAGGTACCACTGCTAGACAAAGCAAGCTTGAACCAGCTGTTACAAGATCGTTTTGGTGAGGGTCTAGACAAGCTAAGCGATATCCCTTCACCCTCACTGCTTCAAGATGCCGACAAAGCAGCTGCACGGATCGCGAAAGCTGTTCGTGAGGGAGAACGTATCACCCTCGTCGGTGACTATGATGTCGATGGTGTCACCTCGACAGCACTCACGACGCTCTTTTTCCGTCAGATACCCTACCCTCTTGAAGTCATCATCCCTAACCGTTTTACCGACGGATATGGCGTATCTGCCTCTGTCCTTGATCGTGTCGATGCTGACCTTGTCATCACTGTAGATAATGGTATCAACGCCTTTGCTGCGGCAGATATCTGTAAAGCACGCGGTATAGACCTCATCATCACAGACCATCATACACCCTCTGAGACTCTGCCCAATGCCTTTGCCATCGTCGATCCAAAGCTACCTGACTGTCCCTACCCTTTTAAAGAGATCTGCGGGGCCCAGGTCGCTTGGTTACTGATGGCACTGGTGAAAAAAGAGCTTGGGCTTCAGACTGATATGCGTCAGTATCTCGAACTTCTTGCACTGGCAGTCATCGCAGATGTCATGCCGCTGATCGGTATCAATCGGGCTATAGTCCAAGCTGGTCTAAAACAGATGATGCGAAGCAGTCGTCCTGCATTTGTCATCATCCGGGAGTTCCTTGATCGCTCCACTATCAGCTCTGAAGACATTGGTTTTCAGATCGCTCCCCGGATCAATTCCGCAGGAAGACTCGAGGATGCTTCTATCGCTCTTGAGCTCTTGATAGCTGAAGACGAACAGCAGGCTGCTAGACAGTTCGAACTGCTAGACCAACTTAACCAGATCCGAAAAGCCACCGAAGCAGACGTGACTGAAGAGGCCATCTCCCGTGTCAATACTGATGACACTGTCATCGTCGTTGCCAATGAGCATTGGCATGAAGGTGTAGTAGGTATCGTCGCTGCCAGACTGGTACAACGTTTTGGCAAGCCTGCGATCGTCTTAAGTGTGAAAGACGGTCGTGCAAAAGGGAGTGCCCGAAGCATCGGTGATGTCAGTATCTATGAGCTTATCAAAGCACAAGAGCGCCTACTCGAAAAGTTTGGCGGACATAAGATGGCAGCAGGCCTCTCACTCGCAGTAGAGGACTTAGATGCTTTCCGAAAAGCTATCAATGCAGATGCAAAACGTCTGGACCCAACTGATTTTTATCCAGCCGAAGATATCCTCGGAGAACTCAAAGGTGATAGCATCGATTTTGACCTTTTAGCCATCTTGGAACGTTTTGAGCCATACGGAGAGGCAAATCCACGTCCCCGTTTCCTGGCGAACAATGCTGATATCGTCACTATAAAGCAGTTCGGGAGTGACCGTTCCCATAGCCGCATAAGCCTTCGCCTCTCACCCCATGAACGAAGACCTCACGAGTTTTTAGCATTCCGGCAGGTGTTGGATATGCCCAAAGACCGAAAGATGAGTTGTAGCTATACCATCAATAAAAACGAATATAACGGCAAGACGACCATACAGATGATGCTTGAACGTATCTATAAGGACTCCTGACTCAAAGCCCAACAAGCTTTTTCTCAGCACCACTGATGTAAGATCGACCTATATTAGGAAACAGACCATGAACACGATAAAGTACCCTGAACTATTACGTACTGATCCACAAAACGACAGTACCAAGGGGATATCACGTCGTGTTGCACTAAAGGCTATCGGAATATCACCAATAGCTGCCGCACTGCTTACAACACCGACTCTCACCACCGCAGTCCAGGCATCAGAAGCTAAAGGTAAGATAGTCATCGTCGGTGGCGGGGCTGGAGGTATCATGGCTTTGGCCAGGATCCATCGCGCACTCGTAGAACCCGATATCACCATCATCACCCCTAATGAGACGCATCTCTACCAGCGAGGACAGATATTCATGGCTACGGGTGAATACGCATATGAGGACATCATCAAAGGCAATGACCACTATATCCCTGAAGATGTGAGCTGGATAAAAGATGAAGTCGCCAGATTTCAGCCCGACAAGGATCGAGTCATCACTCGAAAAGGGAAGAAGATCAAGTATGACCATCTGATCATCGCCACCGGTATAGTCCCCTATTACGACGCTATCGAAGGTCTTTCTGAAGAAGACATCGGTACCAAAGGTATCGCAAGTATCTACCTCAACGACCTCGAAGCAGGCACGGCCAGAGGTGCGGAGATAACTGGGCAGTGGTTCAAAGATATCGCACTCTCAGCCAGACATACCAGACCGACTGTACTACACACACTACCAGATACCCCCATCAAGTGCGAGGCTGTCCCACAACAGATACTCTATCTCAGTGCCGATCATCTCAGAGATGAGGACCCCGATCTCGGATGTGAACACATCTTTACGACTGCTCGTAGTACTCTGTTTGAGCTAGAGAGTGTTGCAGACTCTCTAGAGAAGGTACAAGGCCGTTACGATACCATCACTAACAAGTTCAGACATGTCCTTGTGGCCATCGATATCGATAAAAAGATCGCCACCTATAAGATCAAAGACACTATTGATGAGCAGAAGAACGCACTAGATAGTGAGCCTGAGAAGATAGAGATCAAATATGACCTTATCCATATCGTACCGCCTATGGGACCACCAAAAGCCATTAGTGACTCTGAACTTGTGAGCCAGAAGGGTGCAGCCAAAGGCTGGCTTGAGGTAGATAGCAAGAGCTTACAACACAAGCGTTATAAAAATATCTTCGGCATAGGTGATGTCTGTGGTATTGCATTGGGTAAGACTGGAAGTAGTGCAAGGCATCAGGCTCCAGTACTCGAGAAGAACCTTGTCGCACAAATGGAAGAGAGAGCACTTCTGGCAACATATGATGGCTACACTTCTTGTCCTATTAACACCCATCAGGAAAAGGTACTCTTTACCGAATATAATGAAAACGGACTCATCACCTCTCTTCCACTTCTTGACCCCAGCAGACCACGCTGGATATGGTGGGCAGTCGACATCTATATCCACAGACCGATGTACTGGCAACTGATGATGCGGGGTCTGATCTAAAAGTATGCACGACTCTATGACAGTGTAAGAGAACCTAGGACAAAGGAGTAAGAGCGATATGAACAGCATGACTAGAACTCATCACATGAAGAGTGCTCTGCCCTCCTCTTCTTCTCTTCTTCCCTGTGACTTGATAAGGCAGTTCCCATGCCGCTGATGAAAAAATGCCTCCGGGCCAACTCTTCTATAGTCCAGCTACAAGAGCTTCATGATGATCAGCTTGGGGTAGTGACTGCAAAGGATGGTATCTATATACTTCAGGGTGAAAATTGTAAGATCTCTACCCGTATGCGCATCGATGAGTTACGACCATTTGAGCATGGTGTCGCGTTCAGTCCAGATGGACGCTATTTCTGTTTCGCCCATAACACCTCAAAAGGTAATGCTATACGCGTGATAGACATCGCGACAAAAAAGCTGCTTCGCTCCTATGCTACACAAGACAACCCCATCGGTCTACTCTCTTTTGACCCCTCTTCCACCTATATCATAGCTGGGACGACTACAGGGAGAGTGATGGTATGGCGTATTGATAGTAATAACCTGATGGCTAGACTCTCCTCCTTTCCAGAATATACACCAACTCTTTTTTCAGCCCCTACACAAAACTATATCTCTGCCATAGCTTATTCACCTACACATATCGCTACAGCCGGATATGGAGGCTCTGTAGTGATCACCAACTTCCATACTCAGGCGAACACCAAACGGATAAAACCTGGAAAAGTGCGTATTAATAGCATCCTCTTTCTTGATGACCAATACATCGTCACCGGTAATGAGCACGGTGTCATCGAACTAATAGATATCAAAGAGAACCAGCCCATCCAACAACTTGTGGCGCCCATCGGTCCCATTCATCATCTACTACTCATACGACCCTCAGGCCTTATACTTGCGGCTTCGAAGTTCAACCATATCGCACTGATCGATATAAAAAACATGCGTATCATCGATGATGAGTACATCACCTTACCATCCCCCATCCGATCGCTCTGCTTTACAGGAAAAGAGAGAATAGCCGTTGGTCTGGAGTCCGGGACGATAGCACAGGTAGAGTTATTGCCTTATGCAGAGATAAAAGAGTCTATAGACAATGGGGACTTTGAACACGCATACGCAGTAAGTGAAGCTGAGCCTATCATCAAAGAGAGCCCTCAATACAAAGCAATGGACAGACAGTTTCAGCGAGATTATGACAAAGCCTTACTCGCCTACTCTCGTGGAAGCGATGAGGAGGCAGAGGAGCTACTTCGAGCCTTTCGTGCTGTCCCTAACAAAAAAAAGATAGTCCAGGGACTTAGCAGCGCTTTTTCACGCTATTCGAAGTTTCAGCACCTGCTCAAAGAGAAACGCTATGCGGCCGTTTACGGATTAGCTGAACAGTACCCGCCTCTTAAACAGACATATATATACAAAAGACTTGAAGAACAGTGGGATGAACTCTATGTCGATGCTCAGGCACTCGCATTTAAAGGACACACTAGTCAGGTAAAGACACTTCTCAAAGACTTTATCACAGTACCAGCTAAAAATCCTTATATCCGGCTACTACTGCATCATACTCAGATACTCATCGACTTCTCAAAAGCCTTGCATGCACAAGACTATGTAGCTCTTAAGCAAGTGACAGAACAAGAACCCATCCTAAAAGAGACCCTCTCCTACCGCTCTGTCATACACGCTGCCGATGGGCTGATAGAGAGCATCATGAGTGCCATAAGAAGTAATCGTTTCAATAAGGCTCATCTCCTCACCGAAAAACTGCAAGACATACCCCATCTGGCCCACCATCATGAACATACCGCCAGACTTCTCAAAAAAGCAAAAAGACTCTATGAGATACATACCGACAAGATGACCCTACAGTACTACGAACTTCTTGACAGATCACAAGACCTCGCCGATCTACCACAGGCTAAAGCAGTAGAAAAAGCGTGGAAACGTATTATGATAAGATGTGAGAAAGAGGCGCTTATAGGCAATACTGCCGAGATAAAAAGTATCCTGGGTCCGCTGATCGACCTGCCGACCCGGGCGGAGAAGATCGGGAACATACTGCGCGTAAGTTATCAGATGCAGATAAAATACTATCTCGCCCATAAGCAGTATATACAGACCCGAACAGCTATCGTGCACTATCTCTCTCTTTTTGGGATGGATAATGAGATCCGTCAGCTGATAAGACACCTCAATAAGGCAGGAATGCCCTTTACTCCAGATGAAGAGCAGGAAGTGCATCGTCCCCGAACACTTTGGAGGACATTGACCCATGGAGATGTCCCAGACAATATCATCATGCTCTCTTAATGGTAACAATCACTGCCCTCTGATCTTCTGCAACCACTGCCCCATCTTCTGTTCGTAACCGATGGGCTTAAACTCGACAAAATGAAGTTCTCTACTCAGATAGTCCTGTTGGACCCAGCCTCCAAAATCATGTGGATAGAGATAGTTCTCATTATTCTGCTGGATAGTCTTGGGGATCGCAAGGATCTCTCCATCTCGTACCGCTTTTTGCGCAGCATTTATAGCGTTATAAGCACTGTTGGATTTTGGAGAGGCACAAAGATAGATAACGGCCTGTGATAGGATGATGCGGGCTTCAGGATAACCTATCTTCGAGACTGCAGTCATCGTACTCGTACAGAGTGTCAATGCCTGGGGATTAGCATTTCCTACATCCTCACTCGCTAGAATCACCAGACGTCTGGCGATGAACTCTGGAGGTTCGCCCCCTTCAATGAGACGGGCAAGGTAGTAGACAGCTGCGTCAGGGTCAGATCCGCGGATAGATTTTATCAGCGCACTTGCCAGATCATAATGCACACCCGCTTCCGAACTACCACCCGCTTGCGCCGCAGGGCGAAGTGATGTAAGCTGTTCAAGCGTGATGATGTCCTCACCTAACTCAGCAGCAAACTCAAGTAGTCTAAGCATCGCCCTTGCATCGCCACCGGAAGAACGGACTATGTACTCCCGAGCATCTTCAGCTATGGAGAGACTTCCCTCTTCAAGTGCTCTATCGAGTAGTCCATCGAGTGACCCATCATCGATAGTGTTAAGTTCAAACAGCATAGAGCGCGAACGCATCGCTGCAGTCAATGAGAAGTAGGGGTTCTCTGTGGAGGCACCAAGCACTAAGACACTATTGTTCTCCATGACAGGTAGCAGTACTTCCTGCTGGTTTTTAGCCAGTCTATGGACTTCATCGATAAAGATCAATGGACGTTGCAGAGCATTTTTATACTGGTCAAATATCTTACGAAGCTGGTCGATCTTCAAAGAGGTGGCATTAAACTCATAAAAGGGGAGGTCCATCACCTTGGCGATGATGCGTGCGATCGTCGTCTTTCCTGAACCAGGCGGTCCATAAAAGAACGAGTGCCCAAGTTTTCCAGCCTCACATAGAACTCTTAACGGGGCACCCGGCGCGCTTATCTGCGACTGTCCCACGACCGTATCAAAATCCTCAGGACGTAAGAGGTAGGTAAAGTCAGCCATCAGTCTAGATTACTCCGGTTTCTTCTCTTGATCAAGAAATTTTCGTAGGTGTACGTATTCACTTCGGGCAAGAAAACGAGTCTTCCCGGTAGGAAGGTTATTCAGCTCAACGCCTCCGAAACTCACCCGCTTAAGATCGGCTACTTCCGCATTGAAATGGGCAAAGAAACGGCGAAGCTCACGATTTTGACCCTCTACTATAGCGACTTTTAAGATCGAGTAGTCATGCTGGTTCTTTTTGATGGTATAGGCAAAGAAGGGGGCAAAATGCATCGAGATGACCCTACTTTTCTCATGGCCGCCAGCTGTTGCATCGGCAAGCTCAAGACCCTTGTTCATCGCCTCCTCCATCGCTGGTGTCACGGGACCTTTGATCTTGACTTTGTAGACCCGTTCGAGATCTGATGTCATCAAGGCGTTTGCGACTCTCGAAGCATCCGTTAATAATAGCAGTCCTTCGGAGGCATAGTCCAATCGTCCAACCGGGATGAAGTGCTTATACTTATTGTCCAGTGAATCGTAGATAGTACGACGACCTCTAGGGTCATTTTTCGTCACTAGCTCGCCTTTAGGCTTACAGTAGACTATAACAGTAAACTGCTCAGAAGGCATTATCTTCTTCCCACTGACCGTCACTTTGACATAACGCTCATCTACCTGCGTAGCCGGGTTTGTCTCTAACTCGCCATCTATACGGACATATCCGTCCTGGACTGCTTTATCTGCTTCACGACGTGAATAGGTCGTGTAGTGGGCAATAAACTTATTTAGTCTCATCATGAAAAACCTGCTTCTACCAGCGCATGCAGATGCAGTACGCCTCGTATATTTTTTTCTCTGTCCGTTACTGCAAGCAGCTGGATCTTCTTCTCTTCTATCAAGGCCAGGGCATCCGTAGCCAACATATCCTCATCATCTATCGTCTTGGGATGATAGGTCGCATACTGAGATACCGGAGAGTCCAGCGAGAAGTCATCGAGCATGAGAGCACGACGAATATCACCATCACTTACCAGCGCGACCAGTCTATTCTCACTATCCGTCACAAGGACTGTACCCAACCTGCCTTCACTGATGACGACTATCGCCTCTTTTACCGGCGTGTTCTCTGTTACAACAGGCAGGTCCTCATCACGCATGATATCTTTGACTTTGACAAAGAGTTGCCTACCCAATGAACCACCAGGGTGAAAGGAGGCAAAGTCCTCTTTTTGAAAGTCCCGCGCACGCATCAGGCAGACTGCCAGCGCATCACCCAATGCCAGTGTCAGCGTCGTCGAACTAGTCGGAGCGATATCGAGAGGACATGCCTCTTTCTCCACATGAATAGGTACGACGATATCACTGAACTTACCAAGTGTCGAAGTCAAGCTTCGGGTCATACCTATCAAAGGTATGTTGAAACGTTTGATATGCGGTAGGATCGAGCTGAGTTCGGCACTCTCCCCACTGTAACTGATAGCCAGGACAATGTCATCCTTACCTATCATGCCAAGATCACCATGCAGGGCTTCTGTTGGATGCAGAAAGAAACTTGCAGTACCAGTCGAAGCGAAGGTCGCGGCCATCTTGGCACCGATAAGCCCTGACTTTCCTACTCCCGTGACGATGAGTTTACCTCGACACTGTAAGATCATCTCAACAGCATGAGCGATCTCATCGCCTAAGTGTTTACTCGAGTCTAAAAGAGCATTGGCTTCGATGACCAGGGTCTCTTTGGCTATAGCGGCATAATCATTTTTCATAACCGCTATTATACCCATCTACTCCGGTGATTCACTCACACTATCAAGAGGCGGCTCTTTTTTTATCTCTAAACGGGCGAAGTTTTTGATAGAAAAAGCAACACGTTTTTCTACACTCAGCCCCGCTTCTTGCTTATCTATCAGATCAAAACGTGGAAGTGAGCCTTCGGCATTCGCGATCTGTATCGCAAGACCAGGCCTTGCGTTAAGCTCCAGGATAAGAGGACCTCGGTTTTTATCCAAGACGATATCGACCCCCAGATAACCAAGATCGGTGATCTCAAAACATGAAGCTGCCAATGGAAGGATCTTATCCCAGTGCGGGACCTGAAGCTCAGAAAAACCGAACTTCGTATCAGGATGACGCGCCACAGGACTATCATGCTGTACTGCGTTTAGTGCCTTACCCGTAGCGATATCTATACCGACACCGACAGCACCCTGATGCAGGTTTGCCTTGCCATCACTCTCTTTTGTCGAACAGCGCAACATCGCCATCGCTGGGAAACCCTTATACATCACGACCCGGACATCAGGGACCCCTTCATAACTATAGCGATCAAAGACCGGGTCGAACTCGACCAGCTCTTCTACCATAGCGACGTCATATTTACCACCAAGCGAGTAGAGTCCGCTCAAGATATTTGAGATATGACGATGAATATCATCGAGTTCAAGATAATCCCCATTAGGTTTGATGAAATGGTCCCCATCACGATTGACGATGACAAGGATGCCACGACCGCCACTGCCCTGAGCCGGTTTTATGACGAACTTCGCGTGCTTTTCCAAACGACCATGTAGGTCTCGCAATTCGGCTTGATAGCGGATGGTGTCCAACAGGACTGGAACGGCTATATCTGCCTTTTGGGCGATGAGTTTAGTCTTAAGTTTATCATCTACCAAAGGAAAGTTCCTGCGTGAGTTGACCCGTGAGATAAACTTGACGTTCCGCCGGTTCATCCCCATCACACCTTGCTTCTTTAGCTTAAAGGGGTTGGCTATCAGACCGAAGAACATACTAGGCCATCGATTTGAAACGGAACAGTTCGCTCAGACGGTAACCACTGTAGCGACCCAACACGATGATGATACCAAGCAGTACCAGCAGCAGTTCTGGAAAATTAAACGTCAAGTGAGCCACGATCACATTACTCATCGCGAAGTAGGCAAGTGTCGCAACGACCAGAGAACCTGTTCCTTGCATAAAGACCTCACCAGGGCCCTCCTCTTCCCAGAGGATAGACATACGTTCTATCGTCCAGGCAAGGATGATCATAGGGAAGAAGGTGATGGTCAACGCTTCATTGATCCCCAGTTTGTAACTGATGATACTCATCAGCGACATGATCGCGATGACGACTATCACCACCGCGGATATCCTCGCCACCAGAAGCAAGTCAAGATGACTCAGGTAAGAGCGGATGACCAGACCCATTCCCACGATGACAACGAACATTATCAGGCCTACGACCAGACTGGTCTGCATAAAGGCCATCGCGATCAGGATAGGCATAAAGGTACCCGAAGTCTTTATCCCGATCAGAATACGTAAAAAGACCACCACCAAAGCACCCATCGGGACAAGCAGGATGTGCTTAAAGGCATTTTGCTGTGATGTCGGCAGAGAGAAGAGCGAGAAGTCCATCAATGCCGCCTGCTTGATCATCGACTCATGCTCCGCGATCTGACCTGCTGGCACACGGTGCTCACTAACTGAGAATGTGATAGAGGAGCCTTTCCCACCTATGACATCAAGCATGGAGACACCGCCGCGCTGCCAAATAAAGAAGTTCTCCGCTTTTGGTATCTTGCCCTGTTCAAGGTCAAACAGCTGCCAACGCTCTCCATCATGGACTTCCAGTAGTGAAGTCAGGTCTTGATTACGGCGGCCATCCTCAAGATAGATGCCCCGGATCTTCCGTACGGTGATCTCTTCATAACGAAGCAGTCGATAGAACAACGTCAACTTGGTATCGTTGTTTTTTGAGAGTAACATCTTCACTGTCTGTGAAGGGTTCTTTGAACGGAACTCTTTGATGAGTTGCGCCGTAAAAGAGTGGGCATCCGCTGAGTGAAGACGGACATCTTCCAAAAGTGTGTCTACCGCTTTTGCCAGAGAGTCTGAATAATCAGAGAATCGCTCTTTTCGCTGATCGAACTCATCTACCTCTGGTTTGGTCATCGAATAGTGCTCATCGATGATGACATCCAGTGCATAGTAGAGGTTAGTCTCTCCCTCGACACTGCGTCTTGACCACTCTGCCCGCTTACCGTTTTGTGTATTGGCGATAGTAAAACCAAAATCATCCGAAGAGGACTCCTCGGAGAGGATGCGGATGCCGTCTTGATAGACCGGCAGGGCCATAGAGATGGTCGCAGGCTTTCCTGTACCCTCAAAGTTTATCTTCGCACCTACATTATAGACAGAGCGCTTCTCATGTGGAAGCAGTGGAATACCCAGATATTGTGCTTTATACCAGGCGATAGACAACCCTGCCACGGCAAGGATAAGGGCCATGATACTTACTTGTAGGCGATAGGACATATTACCTCTTATACTCTATTGGTTTGGAACTCATCTTGGAACCGACATCGACAATATAGATGTCACGCAGGAAGTTACGTCCGATAAGGATCGGGTAGGTAAACGAGCCACGGTCGGTCAGACTTACCTCAACGACTTGTGAACGCTCCCCAAGGATAAGACGCATCTTGACTACATAACGGTCCTGCGACTCTTTTCCATGCCGTTTTATCTGCACGATACGTGAGACAGGTTTCTCTATGACGGAGCCCTCTTTAGCGTTTTTGAGACGAAAGCGGACCCATTTCTTCCCATCACGCTCAAACTGCTGTATATCCTCTGCATGGATGGAGGTCGTCTGCGCTCCAGTGTCTATTCGAGCCTTATGGATCACATCCCCTGGAATAAGGCGGACAGGTTCGACTTCACCGATAATGATCTTTTGAGCCTTAGGCTTTTTCGCAGCGACAACTGCTTTTTTTGGCTTGGCCTTTGGCTTTGGCTTTTTGACTGCTTTTTTCTTCTGCTCTTGCACTGCAGCGACCGCCTTTATCTCTTCAGGTGTCTTTGCGACAGGCTTCTTTGGTTTGACGACAGCAGCGACAGCCACTGCCTCTTCTGGTACCCTTTCTATCTCAACCGGAGTCTCCGTATCATAGATCTGAGTCTCCGACTTACGTTCAAGCGTCTCGATCCCAGCAGGCTTTTTCTTCAACTCGATCACCTCTGGTGCAGGTGTAGCAGGTTGCGTACAACCCGTCACCAATAACAATAGACTAAATATAACTATATATCTCATACATACCCTATATTAAGCTGTTCAACAGCCTATTTTGATGCAGCGATTATACCCAAACTAAGCTATAATAATCAAAAATCTACTGGACAATGATCATGCAAAACCTCTTTCAGGAAGTCAGCTCTCTCGACAAACGCTGCTATAGTCAATACGCTCTAAGTGAAGAGATATTGATGGAGCATGCAGCCGAAGGGATGCAGCAATATATCCGCCACGTATCTCCCCTTGGTTCTCGTGTACAGATCGTCTGCGGATCTGGCAACAACGGTGCTGACGGTATCGCTTTAGCCCGACTGCTACACCTCGACTATGCCGTCACACTTCTGCTTCCCCGCGGTATCAAGTCACCGATGGCCAAAATACAGCTGTCACGTACAGAAGCTCTCGGGATCACTCCGGTCTCAGACCTTCAATCATGTGATGTCCTCGTCGATGCCCTCTATGGGAGCGGTTTTTCCGGTGAGTTCGATAAAGAGAGTCTTCGACTTCTTAAGCAGATGAACACGATAAATGCTCATAAAATAGCCTGTGATATGCCCTCCGGCCTACATCTAGACGGAACTGTCGCAGATGGGAGTTTTGTCGCAGATGTCACACTCACGATGGGAGCACTTAAACGCGGCCAGTTTAGCGACGTTGCAAAGACTATTGTAGGTGACATCCATGTCCTGGACCTGGGTATCTCTCGTAAACTATATGAAGATGAGAGTGACTGGCAGCTGCTTGAGAAAGATGATCTACGACTCCCCTTTCGCCAGTATGCCGCAAGCCACAAAGGGAGCTATGGTCATCTCGCTCTTTTATGCGGTGAGAAAGAGGGAGCAGCTGTACTTGCCGGCAGTGCTGCCTTGAGATTTGGTACCGGGCTGGTCACCCTGCTCAATAACGAGCAGGTCCAGATCCCTTATGAACTGATGCAGTCACACCTGCTGCCATCGACTACGACAGCCATCGTCGCAGGCATGGGGCTGGGACAGGAGTTCTCCGAAAAAGAACTCGATGCCCTGCTTGAACATGACCTTCCTATGGTCATCGACGCTGATCTTTTTTACCACACTATGCTCTCAAAGCTTCTGCAACACAAACAGACAGTCCTGACGCCCCACCCTAAAGAGTTTGTCCGCCTGCTGGATGTCTGCGGTATCGCTGATATCAGTGTCCCAACACTGCAGGCAGACCGATTCCACTATGTCGAACGCTTCTGCCAAGCCTATCCCAATGCTGTATTACTTCTTAAAGGAGCAAACGTCATCATCGCAGGAGAAGGCCGTTATCACATCAATCCTCACGGCAGTAATGTACTTGCAAAAGGGGGCAGCGGTGATGTCCTCGCAGGTCTCATCGGTGCACTGCTGGCCCAGGGGAGAAGCCCTCTTGACTCAGCGATCTATGCTTCTCTCGCCCACACAGCTGCAGCCGCTGCTTTTAACGGTCACAACTATGCGATGACCCCGTTAGATCTGATAGAAGGACTCAAAAGCTTATGAAAAAGATAGTCATCCTCTTTAGTGGACAGGGTAGTAACCTACTTAACCTTATAGACCAGCTCCATTTGAAGCATTGTAAAGTCGCAGCAGCGATCACAAACCGTCCTGACGCCCCCGGAATAAAAAAAGCACGGCAGCGAGGTATCCATGTCAATATTCTCGACCATACCCGTTTTACATCCCGTGAGGAGTTTGATCGCGAGTTGGTCAGAGAGATCGCAGCCTATGGGGCAGACCTTGTAGTCATGGCCGGATTTATGCGTATTCTCACCCCCATCTTTACCCAGTCAGTCAAAGCGATCAATCTCCACCCTTCCCTACTCCCACTTTTCAAGGGAGCAAAAGCTATTGAACGAAGTCATGCGAGTGATGAAGCATACGGAGGCGTCTCTGTCCACTGGGTTAGCCAGGAACTCGATGGCGGCGCGGTGATAGACCAGCGCTCTTTTAAGAAGTCAGCCGATGAGACCCTGGAGAGTTTTACCGTAAAGATCCGGAAGATCGAACACACTCTGCTTCCAGAGACCATCATCGCGCTTCTTAGTAGTGACAAATAAGAAACGTGACAGATTGCTTATGTTATAAACCCACAATCACTAATAAGGTGCTATAGACGCCTTGGACATGGAGTCATCAATGGATAATATCTTAAAGATCGGAAAGTATGAACTTGGCAGCCGCCTGATCGTCGGAAGCGGTAAATATAAAGATTTTGAGACTACGAAAGAAGCCACTCTTGCTTCAGGATCAGAACTGATCACTGTCGCAGTACGTCGTCTGAACATCACAGATCCTGATAAAGAGAACCTGCGCGATACCTTTGCAGGCACGAACGTGAAGTTCCTTCCCAACTCAGCCGGATGTGTCACTGCAGAAGAGGCGATCACTACCTTTCGCCTGACACGTGAAGCGACTGGGATCGACCTCATCAAACTTGAAGTGATCGGTGACACAAAAAAGACACTTTACCCAGACGTACTTGAGACCATCAAGGCGTGTGAAGTACTGGCTAAAGACGGTTTTACCATCATGGCATACACCTCTGATGACCCGATCATGGCAAAACGCCTTGAAGATGCCGGTGCCCACGCCATCATGCCTCTTGCAGCACCGATCGGTTCAGGCCTTGGTATCCAGAACCCTTACAACGTCGTCTTCATCCGTGACGCCGTCGATGTACCCGTCATCGTCGATGCAGGAATAGGTTGTGCTTCTGACGCAGCCTATGCGATGGAACTCGGCGCTGCAGGCGTTCTGACCAATACCGCTATTGCTCAGGCTCAAGACCCGATGATCATGGCTCAAGCGATGAAACATGCGGTTCAAGCCGGACGTATGAGTTACCTTGCCGGACGTATCCCTAAACGCCCTTATGCGACTGCTTCCTCTCCTGTTGATGGGATGATACAGTTTTAAAGGCTTAGTCGGTTAGATCAAAGGCCTTTTTAACTGGGTACGGACATCATGGGGTCAAAGCTTCACTTTATCGCTTCGCTCCGAAAGATGAACCATCCTGACCCCGTTACAAGCCGTTGTCTATCTACACACTGAGCTTTCATCCCCATCTACTATCCGTCAAAAAGCCGTTATCTTACTGGCATTCTCAACTACAATGAAAACAACTGTTTTCGGCTATTAGATCGCCGTAATATCCTTCTCTGAGAACTGGCTCATCAAAAGTAGTTTTCCCATCCCTTCAAAGAACTTCTCGATACCCATGCTGTTAGTCTCTACCGCTTTTTGCATCGCTGTCATAAAAACAAGCTGTGCCTCATCAGAGGCCTGCATATAGGTCTCTATGATCTGTTGGAGCGAAAGGGTATGGATGGTCTCGTTTATGGAGTATTCTATCGTAGAGGCGGGATTGATGCCCTGCTTCGTCAATAGTGTCTTACACTCATCTATCTTAGTCTGATTCATAGTTCCAGTACCCCTATAAGGTTAAGCATCACTACAAAAAGTGCGATGGGGGCGATATAACGAAGACTGAAATACCAGAGATCGAAAAATGGACCAAAATGTGGTCTGAGAACAGATTCCAGACGCTCTTTCTCCATCACATGTCCTACAAAAATGGCCATTATCAAGCCGCCAAGCGGCAACATGATCGAAGCAGTAAGGAAATCGACCCAGTCAAAGAAGTTCTTTGAGCCAAAGGTCAAAGCCTCACTAAACTCTGTAGTGTTTGAGAGCAGAGCCACTATACCAAAGAGGTAAAAGAAGAGTCCCATAGAGAGGGATGCTTTAAAACGGCTCATATTAAACCGGTCTATCAGGTACTGCACCATCGGTTCGACGAGAGAGACAGCAGAAGTCAATCCCGCGAAAGCAAGGGCGATAAAGAACATAAGTGCAAAGAAGTTCCCTAGTGCCCCCATCTCATAAAAGACCGCAGGAAGTGATATAAAGACCAAGCCCGGTCCGGCAGATGGTTCTGCACCATACTGGAACAAGAAAGTAAAAAGCATCAAGCCTGACACCAACGCGATCCCGGTATCAAGGGCTACGACGATCAGGGCACTTTTGACGAGATCGCTATTCTTGGGCAGCGAGGCTGAGTAGGTCAAGATAGCTCCCATCCCCAGTGAAAGTGTAAAAAATGCATGACCGACAGCCGTTACAAAGGAGTCAGAGTCCAGTTTACTCCAGTCAGGTTCAAACATAAACGCCCAGGCCTGAGAAAATCCATCAAGTGTCAACGCATAAAGAAACATCCCGCCCACTATAAGAAAAAGGATCGGCATCAAGAAAAGGTTCAGTCTCTCGATCCCACCTTTGATACCACGGGTAACAATAGAGGTGATCAGCAAGAAAGCGACCGTATGATAGAACAATTGGGTAGAGATATCCTCTTTTAACATCGTATTAAACAGTGTCTCCGCTTCACTGACCGAGGAGGGAAGACCAGTGAAGGTCACTACTATGTAGTGAAAGATCCAGCCGATGACAACAGAATAGAAGACCATGATAAAAAGGCCGGCAAGCCCCATAAACCCGGCATATTTCCATAGATCCTTGTTACGTGGAGCTATCGCTTCAAAGCTTCCTACCCCATCACGTCGTCCCAAATAACCAATGAGCATCTCCGCTATCATAATAGAGAAACCGACCATCAAGACGGTGACTAGATAGACCAGTACAAATGCCCCACCACCATTCTCTCCGGTTATGTATGGAAACTTCCAAATATTGCCCAGACCTACAGCACTTCCCGCTGCTGCCAGGATAAAGCCTACCCTGCTAAAACGTGCTATTTTCATACAAACTATCCCGTTTTTTATTGTATGGATTATACAAACAATCGTGTTATAGCAAACTTTCTTCGATTTCTATTGACAAATAAAAAAATATTAACTATAATTTCGCCTCACTAAAACAGCCTTAATCGGTTCTTTAGTTGAACGGTCGGGGTGTAGCTCAGTATGGTTAGAGTACCTGGTTTGGGACCAGGGGGCCGAAGGTTCGAGTCCTTTCACCCCGACCACCTTTTTTTTGTCGATTTTTATACATGGTGAGATTAGCTCAGTTGGTTAGAGCACTGGTTTGTGGTGCCGGGGGTCGCGGGTTCGAATCCCGTATCTCACCCCATGAATTTAAGATCAACAAAAAAAATAATTTTTTACAGTGGCGCCCGTGGCTCAACTGGATAGAGTATCGGACTTCGGATCCGACGGTTATAGGTTCGAATCCTATCGGGCGCACCACTAATCGTTAGCGATGCGCGCTCTTAGCTCAGCTGGATAGAGCAACGCCCTTCTAAGGCGTAGGTCAAAGGTTCGAATCCTTTAGGGCGTACCACTTTAAGATTATGCGGACATGGTGGAATTGGTAGACACGCCAGACTTAGGATCTGGTGCCGAAAGGTGTGGAGGTTCAAGTCCTCTTGTCCGCACCATCCTTTAAATACGACACTTCAAGCAATTATTTTCAGTTTAAGATTAGCTTTAAGTCTAATAGACATACACTTTATTTATACAATTGTAATGCGCACGTGGTGAAATTGGTATACACGTATGATTCAGGTTCATATGCCTTCGGGTGTGGAGGTTCAAGTCCTCTCGTGCGCACCACCAAAAGATCATTATCGTTAAATGTCGCGGAATAGAGCAGTTCGGTAGCTCGTCGGGCTCATAACCCGAAGGTCACAGGTTCAAATCCTGTTTCCGCAACCAAATATTTCTAACAGACTATCCTTTTAAAACAAAGATCCTACGATCTGATCCTCATCAAAAAGACCATACTCATATATAGACTCGTCATCATATAACGTGTCTCATCCGAATCCTCAAGATCAAAATTCTCGGTATCGATGAATGAGGCAGTATCATCTGCTACAGCTATTGATGTGTCCTTACCTGTACCTTATGCTTTTCCAGCATATTTCCAACGACTTCTGCGCTACAATACAGTGACAATGAAAAAACATACTATAAGCGCACTTCTCTTTCTCCTACTATTCACAATAGGGTCCCATGCCATTGAGCTTGAGGAGCACCTGCGTATCAACGGGTTTGCGACAGTAGGTCTATCTACCATCGCAGATGAAGGACAGGAGTTTCAGGCCTATACCTTTCAGCGAGACGGTGTGCGCGAAGGCGAGATCAACTACGTCAACAATACGCTCTTTGGTCTACAGGCCGAGCTCCTGTTTACCGATGCCTTCTCCGCTACTGTTCAGGGGGTCGTCTTTAATGACTACGCAAAGCATTATGATATTGATGCCGACTGGGCTTATCTCTCCTACCGTACAGATTTTGACCTCACAGTTCGTATCGGAAAGTTCCGGCTGCCGCTGTTTAAAAGCAGCGAACTGACCTATGTCGGTTATGCCCGCACCTGGATTCGGCCTGCACTCCCTTTTTATGGGATCGGCGGATTTGAACACTTTACCGGGATCGAAGCGATCTATAACACCCATCTCGCTACAACAGACCTGACTCTTCAGGCAGGCTACGGCAGCGGTGACGAGCGGACACCCGCTTCCACAACGGGGTATAGGGAGTTTAAAAGCGATAACCTGCTTACGACTAAATTGACACTGGAGCATGAGACCGATTCTTTCTCCATTACCTATTTTAGGGGTGATTCGGATTTTCGCTTAGTCGACGGGCAAGGTACTCTCCGACAGGATACGACTGTATTAAATCAGATGATCTCTGTTGAAGCAGAAGTGCATTATGAGGGATTGGGAGTCGAAGCAGGTGTAGGAAGAGGATGGGTCGACAAGGTCCAGCCTGATGAACTGCTTCTCTATGCC
>JADGEC010000035.1 GCA_016744575.1 Sulfurimonadaceae bacterium
CCTAAGATGATGGCAGAACGATATAATAGACTATATGATGAGATCCGGAGAGACTGATGAGTAAGAATATTGCACTATTTGTTGAGACATTGGGCGCAGGTGGTATCCAGAAGGTCGTCCTGCAGTTAGCTGAGGCTTTTTTAAAAAAGGGCCATGTAGTACACCTTTTTGTTTTAAGGAATAGGATCGATTATGAGGTCAACAGTGAGATAGACCTACATGTCTTGAGTGATGGTAACATCTCCAGGATCGCTCAACTCAGACCTTATCTATATGCAAAAAAGATCAATCCCTTACTAAAAGAGATCGGTACTTTTGACCTGATCATCTCAAACCTCGGCTCATTTGAAGGCTCTAAGATCATCGCTTTGTTAAAGCTTGATCAGGACAAAGTCTACCACTGTGTACATAATACGCAAAGTAAAAGACGGTTTAAAAGACATAAGAAAAACAGTTTTCTTAAAGCCCTCAAGACTTCTAAGATACAAAAAAGTTTTAATGATAAGCATCTTATCACCGTATCTGATGGAGTAAGAGATGACCTGCTCAACACCATCAAGGCAAGACCAAAAAGCATCATGACGATCTATAACCCATTCGATATCGATCTCATCAGAGAGAAGGCTACTCTACAGGAGTCAGTACTACCCAAAGAGAAGTATATCATCCATGTCGGGAGATTTGAACTGGGTTCTAAACGTCAGGATATATTAATAAAAGCGTTTAATAAGGTCCAAACTGAACATAAGCTGATGCTACTGGGAGATGGTTCAGACAGAGGACGTATAGAGGAGCTCATCACATCACTTGACCTACAGGAGAGAGTACTGCTACCGGGCTTTTATCAAAACCCCTATCCGTTTATACGCCAAGCCGACTTGCTGGTCTTATCATCAGACTATGAAGGCTTTGGTAATGTCCTGGCAGAGGCTTTGATCTTAGACACACCTGTCGTCAGCACAGACTGTGAGAGTGGTCCTTCTGAGATCTTGGGGGATGAACTCAGTGCATTTCTAGTCCCGACAGGCGACGTCGAAGCATTAAGCAAGAAGATCGAAGAGGCTTTAGATAGCTATCCAAAGATAGAGGCTAGACATATTGAACGCTTTGATGAGAAGAGGATCGTCGAAGAGTACCTCTCACTCATAAGATAATACTAACCCTTGTAAAGAGTACTACTTGACGAGGATCGGTATATCAGAGTATCTATGACACTTGCAGTGCTATGAGGACGAACCTTTTTTTACATAGCGAAGCGGGTTCTTTAAGATCTTTGGGGTATTTTTTGAGACCATATTCCGGAAAGTCACATCTTTAGGCAGATATCCTTTAAAAGGCGTCATGCCCAAATATTTCCAATAAAGATCTTTCTTAGGATGTTCACATCTATAATGCCATGGCTTTCGACCTCCGACATAATGGATGATCACCGGGGCCGCTCCTGCCTCACCAAGCTCTTTAGCTGTAAAAGATGCTGAAAATGCTTTACTGTCTTTACCTGTATGTTTATCGTACTGATTATACTTCAGTGGTAAACGTTTCCATTTTCCATCGATGACTGCGTTCAATGCATCCTGATCGGGTGATTCCAACGTCTCATGATGTGAGCTCAAGAAGTCTCTGATCTGCTCCGGTATATTGTCTTCTCGCCACTTTTTGACATTGATGAGCATTACGCCGGAGTTAAAGTACCTGCTATCTGGATGCATCTTCAATCTTTCACGTCGCACCGGATCTGCCCAGAGGTCTTCGACTGCCGCAGCATACTCCTCATCGATGTTTTGATCATACAGAGCATCTATAGAACGGTTAACGATGATGTCAACGTCAAGATAAAGGACCTTCTGCTCATGGATGAGTTCCGGGATGAGTAAGCGATAGTACATCGCCTTACCCCAGCGACCAGACTCTTCAGAATCGAAAGCGCTGTCTTTCACATCGAGAAACTCTATACGACACTCATCATCGTCGCAGATCTCTTCGAGTCGTTCCTTGTTCTTCTGAGTCACACCATTGTTTAAGATATGGATGACGAAACTGCTATCTTTGTTGTTCACCAACAGAGATCGCAAGGCGACGCCAAGATGTTGCACATAATTATCGTCTGTCGCAAAGACAATGTGTTTTTTCTTCATCAGCTGCTTCTCGGTCATCAATATCTATATGAGGTCTGGTATACAGACAAGGTCAGCATTGAACTCACTGCCTGTACTGGCTATATCGTAAGGAGTCACACCTTTAAAGTCTTTAATGATCTTATAGGTCTTGTAACTGTTACTAAGTAGAAGTGTGTTCAAACCAGCTTTCGTCTCTTCGATATTTCGCATCGTCTTATGTTCAAACTCAAAGACTATGACAGGCTTTGCTGCCTGAATGATCTTCTCTGCTCCTCTTAAGACATCAAGCTCATTACCCTGTGTATCGACTTTGATGACTCCGACCTTATGATACTCTTCCATAGGGATCACATCATCAAGTCTTTTGATCTCAACAGTGATGTCTACTATGTTCTCACTAAAGCCTTCATCGACTGTACTTGAAAGTCCACGATTATAATCGTTCAAGTCATTACTGTGAAATCTGATCTCACCATTCTCATTTCCTAATGCAAAGAGTTGGACATCGATGTTAAAAAGGCTGTTTAACTCCGCATTTCTCTTCAACTCTTTACTTATGAAAGGGTGCGGCTCAAATGCGATGACTTTAGACTTTGGATAATCGGCAGCTACATACATACTGCAATAGCCTATATTGGCACCGATATCAATAAAATATTTCTCATCTGCCATGAAATATGAGAGCTTATCGGAGATATCCGCTTCCCAACTTCTAGTACCGTGGATGATATCCTCTATTCTTCCAGGATGCCGTAGCATCATCTTAAAAGAGTTCCCTTCTCTGGTCTTATAGCTATCCAGACTCATCAGATCATTGTCATAAAGCTTTCTATATGCAATACCATAGTACCTAAGGACCTGTCTTTTTTTGCTCGCATAGAAACGTACCAAAAAAACTAAAAATCGAAAAAACATTATGTCTGGCCTTTTTTATTTTGAACCGTATTGTACTCTATTTTAGATGAGGATATAGTGTAGTGATGAAACAGACTCTGTTCTTGAATGGTAACTCGGTATTCATCAGAAAAGTAGTTGCCATCACTGTGTTTATAGATAGTGATCTCAGGCTGATGGATCACTTCTCGGTACGTTCAATAAGATCTAAATAGCGTTTAGTCTGATACTCCTGTGTCAATCTTTCATCGTCTTCAAGTATTTTTGTCTTTGCGAGTATCTCACTGTTACCTTCTATATATGAGTTGAGTAGGCCGACAAGTCCATCGGCTTGATAAAACAACATACTTGATGAGAACTCATCGATCGATCGAAAGCCATTAGGCATAAGCTGAGGCTTTTTTGATGCATATGATAGGTTGAACGTGCCTGATATCGCATTTTGAAAATATCGCCCGTTCTCATGCGGCAGCGGCATCAAAAGATCAGATCCCTTTAACCATGCATGAAACTCAGCATCCTCTATGAAATCATCAAAAAATATAAAATACTTCTCCAGACCTCTCTTTTTTAAAGAATACATCAGACGTGTCCCATCCCCAGCCTGATGATCATGTCGTCCCAGAAGTATGAACTTGATCCTGTGATCTAGTGTAGTGTCGATACTATTGACAAGAGCGTCATAATCGCGTCGCTTATATTCGACTTGTCCGGGTATGCAGATCCAGAACTCATCACCTTTTTCCCGTAAAGACTTGCTAAATGACATTGGAAAGAACATAGGGTAAAAACTTGAGAAACTGATATTTTTAATATCTGAGGTCTCTTTCAACAAGTACTCACTCAAAACAAAATATTTTTTGATCTTCAAAGAGAGTAATCTTTGATAAAAACTGCTTCTCAACTTGTCTAGACTATGGACTATTCCAATGATCTCAACATCCCAAAGCATAAAGGGCAGATACCTGATCGCACTCCATGCAGCCGTGTTTACGACAAGCTGCTCTATCTTGTTTTCTGACAGATAAGTCTTGATCTGTTTAAAACGATCATGACGGGTATGCTCCGGATCTAAATAATAGAAGCTATCTATCGTATCAAAACTCTCGACACGGGCCTTGTTTCGTTGGTCACATAAAAGATGGACTTGATAGTCACTATTAGATAAAAACAGTGTTTGACTATATAGTACCTCGGTATGCCCCTTACTAAACTCCAACAAAGCGATCTTTTTCAATACAGCACCCTTTTCTCGTCGATGACTACATGACAGACCCTAAGACCTATCATCACATTATCGTATCTGACCCGTCGATATCACATGGTTTTACCCAAAGTGAGATTATAATATAATCCAACCATGAAAACACCATTTATCTGGGATCCCTACTCTGATCAGCCTTATCCGATCAAAGACAGAAGCTATAAAAAAGCCATGCGAAAAAAAGCATGGCAATCACTGCTTAAGACTGTTTTGACTGCACTTATCATCTTGCCATTATCTATCCTCACCATGCCTTTCATCCGGCCTAAGACAATAGATAACCGACGATTCTTCGGTCTTGGTATCGATTTCGATAAAACGCCCTCTCAAAGTCTTGAACTGGTCGAGGAGCTTGGTGTAGACTCCCTGATGATCCGCTTCAAGCTCTGGGAGATGGAGCAGTTTGATGCCTACCTTGCTTTCGTGCGCTCTTTTGAAGGTAGGGAGATCGTTCTTAACATCATGCAAGACCGTGAGCATATCGAAGACCTCGGAGCACTTGAGAAGGATATGCAGCGTATATTTGAAGCGTTCTCACCCTATGTGACTACCTTCCAGATCGGTACGACTGTCAATCGGGCCAAATGGGGCTTCTTTAGTATGGATGAGTACCTGAGGTTCTATCAAGTCACTCAACAGGTAAAAGAGAGAGTCGCTCCAAAGATCTCACTTATTGGCTCAGGTGTCATCGATTTTGAGTACCACTTCACCGCTCACACACTTTTCAACTTTTTCAAGCTTCATTATGACGGAGTCGCCAGCCTTCTTTATGTAGACAGACGCGGTGCACCGGAGAACACGCAGATGGGCTTTAGCCTTTCTGATAAGATCAGCTTACTCTCTAGTATGATAAGGTTGAGTCCAAAGACAGCTAATAAGCTCTATATAACAGAGACAAACTGGCCCATCTCAAATACTGCACCTTATGCCCCTACTAGTGAGTTCGAGTGTGTGGATGAGGAGGCCTATGCCAACTATCTACTGCGCTACTACCTGCTCTCTTTTGCTTCACAACAGGTAGATGCTATCTACTGGCACCAGCTTATCGCTCCAGGATATGGCCTTATTGACAGTCGTGATGGACTTCGAAAACGCACAGCCTTCTACACCTTCAAGACGATGCTCGCCTTTCTTGGTGAAGCACAGTTCTTACGACTTGATATCAAACGTGGACTCTATAGTCTACACTTCAACACAGCACGAGGCTTGCTCAATATCGTCTGGACACCTGATGAGAAAGCCATCGCACTTCCTTTCAAAGCCAACGCTTACGACCGCGATGGAAAAGAGCTCCATGACAAGGTACTCTACGCCACGCAGAGCCCCCTCTACATCTTTATGCAGGAGACAAAAGCATGAACATACTAATAATCCTTCCCAACTGGCTTGGTGACGCTGTCATGGCCACACCGGCCATCGAGATCCTCTGCGAGGAGTACCCTCAAGCCAGTCTGACGCTGGTCGGCTCATATGTGAGCATCGAAGCGCTAAAACATCATCCCCGATGTGATCGCTACTATGTGGATGAGACTAAAAAAGAGGGCAATCGCTTTGTAAACACCTATAAGTTTGCCAAGAAGCTGGGACGACATGATCTTGCCATCACCTTTCGTGATCAGATACACTCCTCTTTGCTACTCTACCTGAGCGGCACTGTCGTCACCGCCGCACGCCGAAGCTGGCATAGTATCTTCATGCTGCAAAGCACACCGACGCTGCCTAATACCCGCCATCTAAGCGAGCAGTATGCGAGACTTACCAACACTCTATGTTATAAGCATAAACGTAAGGCTGGGCCGCTAAGACTCTATATCGAACCTGGGAAGTTCGAGCGGCCGACTCTCGGTATCAATCCTGGAGCGACCTACGGTTCTGCCAAACGATGGTATCCCGAAAAATTCGCTGCCGTTGCTGCTGCATTTGCTGACCGTTACAATATCGTCATCTTCGGCGGACCAACTGAGATCGAGATGGCAGAGGCGATCACTAAAGAACTAGACCGTCTAAAGGTCACTGGCTATGAGAACCTTGCAGGAAAGACGACTATTGAGACCCTCTGTTCTTCCATCGGAGCACTAGATGTCTTTGTCACCAATGATAGCGGACCAATGCACGTAGCAGCAGCCTATCAAATACCTACAGTCGCTATCTTCGGCCCGACACGTCATAAAGAGACTTGTCAGTGGAGCAATGAGAAGAGCGTGATAGTAAGGCATGATATGGAGTGCGCGCCATGTATGAAGCGAGAGTGCCCGCTAGGGCATCATGAGTGTATGAAGAACATAGGCGCGCAAGAGGTCATCGAAGCCGTAGAGTCATTGATAAGATGACTACCGGCTATCTCTAAAATCCTGTCATCTTCTAAAAAAAGACTTTGAACCCGAACAGAAAGCCCGCATTGAGCTTCTCGCTATTACCAGCTTGATACTTAGTATCTATATGACGGTACCCGATCGTAATAAACCCGTTATCGATTATCTCAAAATCGAGATTGAGCTTATACTCCAGGTAGTGCTTGGCATCACCAAAGGAGAGGACCTCCGGAGAGTAGTAAAGACTTCCGCCAAGATGCATAGGGATAAAGTTCTCAGACGGCAGGCGGTAAGCGACTTCCACACCCAACGGTATAGCTGAGAAATCAACATCATCAACATCTACATACTCATACCTGACACCAATACCAAGTCGCAGATCCGGCAGACTACTCACCTCTTTTTGGAGTAAGGCATTGAGCTCAAAAAGCTGTGGGTCCTTATGGTAGTCGGAGTGGTCCTTACTTGAACTCAGGTAGCGCATACCGATAAATGTCGTATGGGGATCGACCTGCTCGTTGAACTGCCCCATATCCAGACGCGCCTGGGCTTCGATGTCTTTATTGTTTATGTTCAGCTCACCTATATGAAAGGCGAATGCTGATGTCACACTTATCATGATGAATAAGATCTTTTTTAACATGTACTTCCTTGTATCTTTTCTATGGTCTTTGTCGTACTTTTCCCATCGACAAAATCTACTAATCGTAACTCTTTAGCGAACTCGGTACCTACGACCTTCTTACCCTCATAATCACCACCCTTGACCAGGATATCCGGAGCGATCAATTTGATCAGATCATGAGGCGTATCTTCTGTAAAGGGGACCACATAGTCTACCGCCTCAAGAGCAGCCAGTATATAGGCACGGTCATGGGCGACATTGACTGGACGTGTAGGACCTTTCAGACGACGTACAGAGTCATCCGAATTAAGTCCGACTATCAGGATATCACCAAAACTCTTTGCTTTTTGAAGATACTTGACATGACCAACATGCAAGATATCAAAACAACCGTTCGTAAAGACTATCCGGCGCTTGCTGCTGCGCGCACGTTTGACTACCGCTTCGATGGCTTCGAAGCTCTTGATGTGGGCATCCGACGTGCTCTGATGTAGACGTGACTCATACATCTCGATCTCATCGATCGTCGCCGTAGCCGATCCTATCTTGCCAACGACAACAGCCGAGGCATGGTTGGCAAACTTCGCCGCTTCTTCGATGCTTTTTCCTGCACTGAGAGCAAACGCAATGGACGCTATCACAGTATCACCCGCTCCCGTGACATCAAAGACCTCCTGAGCTACTGTAGGAAACTTCTTCACGCTATGCTCAAAGATCGCGATACCGTCTTCAGAGAGTGTGATCATCGAACGCTCCAGTCCACACTCCTCTTTTAACCAGATGAGTGCCGCTTGCAGGGAGGCATCGTCTTTTATGCTTATCCCTGTCGCTTCTGATGCCTCTTTCTTGTTCGGGGTGAGGAGATGCGCACCCCGATACTTGCTGTAGTCCAGCCCTTTTGGGTCGACAAGGACTTTCTTACCCATGCTTCTAGCCAAGGTGATGATGCCCTGTGCCAACACTTCCGTGATCACGCCCTTGCCATAATCAGAGAGAATGATCATCTCATAGAGGAAGAGGTCTTTCTCTACCGCTTTGAGGATCTTTGCTACCGAGTCATCTTCGATAGGCTCTTTAGACTCTTTATCATAACGCAGGATCTGTTGGTTCGAAGCGATGATCCGGCTCTTTTTACTGCTCTGTCTCTGGGCCTGTGTTATCAGCCCTTCCGTCTTCACACCGATGCCTTTAAGCATCATCGTCATCTCACGTCCTATGCTATCATCACCTATCACACTCGCTACGCTTACCGTCGCACCAAGGGCCATAAGATTGTTGACCACATTGCCCGCACCGCCAAGGACAGTCGTCTCTTTTGTGATATCTACGACTTGTACTGGTGCCTCAGGAGAGATACGCTCAGTCGCTCCCCAGAGGTAATGGTCTATCATGAGATCGCCGACGACGAGGATATTTGGTCTGGCTTGTTTAAGTGTCTGCATCACAGCTCTTCTTCAAAAAGACGTCGGATCTCCGGGACATAAGCCTTTATGCCATCTTCAAGCTCAAAACGCGGGGCATAATCCAGTCCACTTTTAGTCGGTTCGATATCTGCCTCAGTATGAAACTGATAACTCCCTACATAGGGGTTTGGTATGTATTCACATCCAAGGTCGATCTCCAACTCTTTTTGCAAGATATCGACGATTGCCTGAAAAGACCTTGCTTTACCAGTCCCGACGTTATAGACACCACTCGCTTTTGGCCTCATCGCTTTGATGTTTGCCTGGATGATATCTTCGATATATATGAAATCACGTAAGATCGCATCAGAGCCTTCAAATAGCTTTGGTACCTTCTTACTTAAGACCTGATGTCCAAACTGAACGACCATCGAAGCCGTCTTGTTCTTAAAGAACTCACGCGGTCCATAAACATTGAAATAGCGCAGACCGACGATACTGATCTGTCCTCTTGTCATATAGTCACGGGCAATATTGTCCATCATCAGTTTTGAGAAACCGTAGACGTTCTGTGGTGCTTCACGTCCGACCGTCTGCGGAGAGGATGCAGCACCATAGGTCGCACCTGAGGAGGCGTAGACCATATTAGCACCATGAGCTACAGCCAAGTCGAGAAGGTCTTTAAAGGCATTGACATTCGTCTGGATCATCAGGTCCTGTTCAAGTGCTGTAGTATCGGAGATCGCTGCTTCATGGAAGATATAGTCAAATCGATAGTCAGCCTGAAGTGATGCGAGCAGTGTTTTGTCGTTGATATCACCACTTATGACTTCACCACTGAAACCAATGAGGTTCTTAAAGTGACCGAAGCTCTTCAAGTTCCCGTTAGAGAGAGTCTCGCCACTTCTAAAACTATCGAGAAGCACTACTTTGGCATCAGGGTGCTTCGCCTGAAAATAGAACGCCAGATTTGAACCGATAAAGCCGGCACCACCAGTGATAAGAATAGTCTTACCGGTCAGATCATCATCGATATATCGCATAGTCTCCCCATCACTTATGACGCCTTTTTAACGTCATAAAAAAAGTCTTAATATTGTATCGAAGCAGGCTTTAACTCTGTGTTATTTACTATTGGTTAGCCTTTTTTAAGAATGTTGAGACTATAATGTTTTCGTATAAAAATTACCTTCTTGGGAGAACATATGAAAAAAATTGCTCTTGCGTTACTAGTGACCGGTGTATCTTTGATGGCAGCTGATGGTGCTGCTCTTTACAAAAAATGTGCAGCATGCCATGGTGCTAACGGTGAGAAAGCCGCTCTTGGTAAATCTGCTGTCATCGGTGGTATGGACGCTGCAGCTGTCGCCACTGACCTTAATGGTTACAAAGCCGGTACTACGAACAAAAAAGGTATGGGCGCATTAATGAAGGGTCAGGTAGCAGCCTACTCTGACGCTGATATCGAAGCAGTCTCTGCTCATATCGCTGGTCTTGCTGGTAAATAAGCAAGACCCCTGGTCTCTGGTCAGTCAGTTGACTGCACCAGAACTTTTCTCTTTCTGACAACTCTCTCACGTACGACTCACACCCTTGACCAACTATATGATAATGTCCATCCACAGTAAGACTACATAATATATCTTAAGCCTTTAAGTCCTATAATTGTTATATCTAAATAGATAAAGGGATATTTTATGAAAATAGTTCTATCTACACTACTACTTGGTACCCTATCTTTGATGGCAGCAGACGGTGCGTCACTTTACGAGAAATGTGCGGCTTGTCATGGTGCTGACGGGATGAAACCAGCCCTTAATAAGACTGGTCCTGTCGCAGGTCTGGACAAAGCCACCATGGTAGCTGATCTCAAAGCCTATAAAGCTGGGACGTTAAACAAAAGTGGTATGGGTAATCTTATGAAGATGCAGATGGCTCCATTTTCTGATGCAGATATCGAAGCGGTATCAGCTTACATGGCTAATATGAAATAGAGCCTATCTATTCGGGACGATACTCCTTCTTTAGAGCCTCTTTTTTTCGTTCTTGTTCGACTGCGTCGTTGAGACCGTCCTCATTATCAAAAAGGGCCTGATTTAGGAACTTCTCCTCATCATCGAACTGCCCGCTTTTGATACCCCATAAGAACGCTATCAATGCCACACCTCCTAAAAAGATCGAGACACCTAACATCATCGCTATTACCCAGCTATCCATAGAATTGTCCTTTTTTATCTGCTCTTCGTTTGACGCTGTTTGGACGAAATAGTCTTTACTTTGTTAAAGTCACTATGTTCATCAATAATTGTTTAGACGAATCACTTTTATTGAAAATCGATCTACTATTTCCAACATCCGCTGTATGGACATCAGAGGGGACACAGCTTCGTTTGTTGCTTCGCTCCAAAACTCGCAAATGTCCCGCGCTGTCATGTCACAACATGTAGCAGTTACTGGCGATTCCAGCTATAGCGGATACGCATGGAGTTACCTACTACCAGCAGTGAGCTGACTGACATGGAGACAGCTGCTACGAGTGGGATGATATACCCTGCCATCGCCAATGGTATCGTAATAGCATTATACAGCAGTGAGAGTGCCAGGTTCTGTTTGATCAGGCCGTATGTGGTGTAAGAGATCTTAAATGCCTCACCCAAAGACTTGAGTGAGTCGTTCATCAAGATAACATCACTTACATCGATAGCGATATCACTACCATTACCCATGGCGATGCCGATATCTGCCCGGGCAAGTGCCAAGATATCGTTTACGCCATCACCGACCATCACCACCTTTTTACCGCTGTTCTGTAAGGCGACGATATACGCTTCCTTACCATCAGGCATAAGTTCGCTTTCATAATCTTCGATACCGACTTCCATGGCGATCTCAGCAGCTGCGCGTTCATGATCTCCTGTCAGCATCACAGCATGGACACCATGTCTTTTAAGAAATGCAATAGTCTCTGCTGCATCTTCTTTAGGCTGATCTTTAAGTTCAAACACTGCTTTTAACTCAGCATCGACCGCATAGTAAAAAGCGGTATGCTCTGCCTCAATATCACACTTTACTCCGTGATCTACCATAAATGCTCTGTTACCACCGACAAGCATCTTACCTTTGTAGCGGCCTACGATTCCCCTTGCAGCGATCTGGTTCTGCTCATCCAATGCCAGATGCTGATCGACTTCATCACTTAGATAGACCGCTACACCTTTGGAGACCGGATGCGTTGAGCTCATGACCAAAGCATAGAGCACATCCTTATTGATAGATTCATCGATCCAGTGTACCTCTACTACTTCTGGTCGTCCCTGTGTCAGTGTACCGGTCTTATCAAAGATCACGGTATTGGCATTAGCCATCGTCTCAAGCTGTGCGGCCTCTTTGAAGAGGACTCCACGCTTGGCACCAAGACCAAGCCCTACCAGTGTCGCTACTGGTGTTGCCAGTGCCAGTGCACAAGGACAAGCGATGATGATCACCGAGATGCCGACCATAAAAGCTGTATCAAAATCATGCGGCCAGAACCACCAGACCAGAAATGTTATCAGAGAGAAGATCAGAATGATCGAGGAAAAATACTCAGAGAGCCGATTGGCAAGCTGTTCGATACGCGGCTTCTTGCTCATAGAGTTTTCCAGCATCGCAACCAGATTCGAGAGCGTCGAGTGCTCGAAGTCTTTTGTCACTTCATAACGCAAGGCCGCATCGATGCTAATCGTACCACTGATGACCGTGTCCCCTTTTTGTTTATAGACTGGGACACTCTCACCGGTCAGACTGGACTCATCCAGACTGCCTTCGCCTTCAATGACGATCCCATCAAGTGCTGCTTTCTCACCGGTCTGTAATATAACGATATCGCCGATGATGACATCATTGACATTAACGACCTCTACCGTCTCTCCTTTGATGACATTCACTTCACCCGGTACATGTTTGAATAGGACATCAAGGGTATCTGCCGCACTTTTTTTACTCAGTACTTCCAGGAACTTTCCAAAGAGTACAAAAGCGATGATCATCGTCACCGAGTCAAAATAAGCTTCTCCAAGATTTAACAACGTTATGTAGATAGAGTAGAAATAAGTAAGGACTGCCCCCGTCGCCACCAAAATATCCATATTGACGATGCGATTCTTAAGCCCGTAGTAAGCTCCTTTAAAAAAGACCCAACCACTATAAAAAAGCACCGGCGTAGCCAATACCCACTCACCTACGTTCAAGATGGTGACGATATCATCTTCTATGCCACTAAAGTAACCATGATACTGGGCAAACGAGATTGACATCATGTTCATCAGTGAAAAACCAGCTACTGCCATACGCAGATAGTAGTCTTTACGCTCTTTATCCGCACGTGCCTCCTGTAGCGAAGGATCATACGGAAAAGCGTTGTAGCCGATAGCCCGTATCATATCGATGATGCCCGAGAGCTTGACTACATCATCTGCCCAGGTGATCCTTGCTTTGTTCGTCGTGAAATTGATGTGGACATCCACCACACCAGCCATCTTGTAAAGTGCTTTCTCATTCAGCCAGACACAGGCCGCACAATGAATACCTTCGATGACCAGTGCGACTTCCTGAAAACCTTCATCATCACTCTTTACAAAACGATCATAGAAGGCAGGAGAGTCAAAGTTGGCTGAGTCTTCAAACTGCTCTATAGGAGGAGCAAGAGGGGTGTTTCCTACCTTATCGTAGAAGTTATCCAGCCCTTCATCACTTAGAAGATGATAGACCCCCTGACAGCCTTTACAGCAGAAGTAGCGCTCTTCATCGACGATCATCACTGATTCATCGAACTCCAGGTGGCAATGGTCGCATTTAACTTTCGACAATCTCAAACTTTCCGGTCTTCTTGTTCTTGGCCAATTGGTCTTGTGGAAGTACACTACCCTGCATACAGATATAGGCTCCGCCACTCTCCTGACTTTTTGCGTAACCGATGGCCATAGCCAGGTTCGACGTCGCTTCAACAGGGTCTATCTCAAAAGGCACCATCGCTCCGGTAAAGACCACGGTCTGATCCGTAAGCAGTTCATCCAAAAATGCTGCACTCAGATGCATCGTATCGGTCCCATGCACCACTACAAACTTCTTATCTGTAGAAGCAAGGATGATCTTAGCGATCATCTTACGATCTTCGCTGCCCATCTCAAGGCTATCCTTATAGATCGTGCCCGCCATCTCTACATCATAGGTAAAATGCTTTAGGACCTGCTCGACAGCTAAGTTATCAAAAGGGACTTCCATCTCTCCGTTTAGAGCATTGTAACGTTTGTTAAACGTTCCCCCGGTGTTTAAGATCAGCATGCTGCTTCTTTGAGCTGAGTGATGACAGCCGTTGCTTTTGTCTCTATCACCTTGGTATCGTGTGAGAACAGATAAGTCGTGCTCACCCCAGCATTCAAGGCCGCTTCTATATCACGCTCCTTATCACCGACCATCACTGAGCCTTTTAGGTCTATATCCAACATCTCCGCCGCATCAAGTAACATACCCGGTTGCGGCTTACGACAACTACATGGTCCGCTGATATCTGGGTGATGTGGGCAGTAATAGATCCCTGCAATATCTATACCCTGCTCTTTAAACGCATCGACCATCCATTCACTCAACCTGGAGAAGTCATCTTCATCATAATAACCTCTGGCGATTCCAGACTGATTTGTCACGACGACGATGAGGTAGCCTTTCTCCTGATAGTGATGACAAAGCTCAAATATACCATCGATGAACTCAAACTCCTCTATCTTGTAGAGATATTCTTTCTCAACGTTTATCACACCATCACGGTCAAGGAAGAGCGCCTTACTCACTGACTCCCTCACCAAAAAGCTCTTTCTCGATGATATCACAGAGGATGTGCCCTATAAGTATATGTGACTCCTGTATACGAGGTGTGGCATCAGAAGGGACGATGAGTGCGACATCTGCCATCTCAGCCATCTTCCCACCATCACGACCGACCAATGCGACCGTCATAATACCTTTGGCTTTAGCACTTTCAAACGCGTTGATGACATTTTGAGAGTTACCCGAAGTGGAGATACCGATAAAGAGATCACCTTGACTTCCCAGACCCTCAAGCTGACGGGAGAAGACTTTGTCATAACCGTAATCGTTCCCAATGGCTGTCAGGTTAGAGGTATCGGTCGTCAAGGCGATGGAAGCTATAGAGGGACGGTCAAAGCCATAGCGCCCGACAAGTTCCGCAGCAATATGCTGAGCATCGGCAGCAGAACCACCATTACCAGCAAGTAGTGTCTTCTTATCATCACGATAAAGAGCGACACACATCTGCGCTACTTCTGCGATCGATTCCACTAGTGGCTCGTTCGCAAGTATCTTCTGTTTTGTCTCATAAGACGCTGTGATCTGCTCTTTAATATATTGCTTCATCATCTGTCCATATAATTTTTGAGAATATAACATATAGAGACTATGATACAAATTATTGAGACCGTTTAATATGATCTTGGATATCATAATATTAATATATGTAAACTATCCATGCATAAGGGTCAGATCCATGTTTTTGAAGAATGGTGATTATATAAGAGCTTCTGATATCGTCTATCTATCACAAGTCCAGACCATACCTGGTAAACGTCAGTGGGATATCACTCTAACAAAAGAGATCATCACGGCAGATAGGTTTTTCATCTCTCTAAAGCTAACTGCTCATACAGTCACTCTCGATTATGATGACAAAAACGAGGCACTTGAAGACTACAACAACATCTTTATACGTCTGCAAAAAGATTAAGACTACCGACTACACTTCAACCTGATGATTCGTTCAAAACAACTCTTATTTTATAATGATGATATACAAAGAAGAGTTCTTTACAGAGATGAAAGAAACTAAATATTTACAGTAAAGACAAGTAATCTAGGGTCTGACAAATGGTAGAGCTACCTTTTTTTACACTCCATTAAAACAGTTTTTCATTCCAGATAGTCAAAGTAGATTGCATGGATGTCAAGAGTATGCCTCCATATCCTCGACTCCAAATGATTCGACCACCTTTTTATTGTCGATATACTTTACAGTATTTAAAAAATCAAGGCATCTATACGTACCATCTGGGCATCTGATCTCATTTTGATACAGCTTCAATCTTTGATTATTGGCATCAAATATGACTTTGTGGACATTGTAAATATTCTCTTTTTTTCTGTCATCAATAAAAGTGTCAAACCAGTTTTTTCCGATAAGTCCTTCACTATCGATGGAGACATCTTTTAGCGTACATTCGATATCTAAGATGGTCCCCATATTGTCAAGTACGACTTTCAAATAGTGTTTATGCACACTTCACTTCCATTAATATAGATCGAAGACATAGGTCTTGTTATGTATATCATATAAGGAGTTCATAAATGGAATATAAACACATAGAGTGTACGTCTTGATATGGGTAGTAAGTCTAAGAGTTGTAAAAGCTTTGTTAGAGTTTGGATAGGATCTATGTAAGTCTGTATTTGAAGGGATATTGATGGTGCGCACGAGAAGATTTGAACTTCCACACCCGAAGGCACTACCCCCTCAAGGTAGCGTGTCTACCGTTCCACCACGTGCGCATGTATTAAAAAGTGCAGGCTATAAAAGCCTGCGAGGGGTCTTACTTTGGTTGATTAACCTAGGTAAGGATTCGCATAAAGTGCGATAAGCGCGATTACTAGAGTATAGATAACCTGTGCTTCGATCATCGCAAGAGCGATGAACATCGTAGTCATAAGCTTACCGCCTAGACCTGGGTTACGTGCTGTACCAGCGATAGTCGCTGCTGCAGTATGACCCATACCGATTGCTCCACCAAGTGCAGCAAGACCGATACCGACACCGGCAGCGATCATTGAGTATGCTTTAAGTGTCTGGTTAGCTACCTCTGCGTCTGCAGCAAAAGCGCCAGCAGTCAATGCGAGCATTAGGAAAAGAATTTTTTTCATTTAGATCTCCGTCTTTAAATCAAAGTCTGTTCGGATAGCGTAACCGCATCTAAAAGATACAGCAATAAAGACATAAATGCCCCTATTTCCCTACTTAATCACTTTGTGTTCGGCATTATAATCAGCCAGTCATAAAAGTTTGTTTAAAAAGACTACTTTGCCCGACCAAGGCTGATCTTATTGCCTTTGAACTCAAGGATCTCAACGTCAATATCCTCACCTTCACTCAAGACATCATGTACATTACTGACACGTACTTCTGATATCTTCGAGATATGCAATAGACCATCGACACTTCCAGGCAGCTCTATAAAAGCGCCGAAATCGACGATCTTCTTTACTTTTCCGCTGACAATATCACCGACTGTGTAGACGATCTTCTCCTGGACATTACTGGCGATATCCTCGATATGAGCACGAGCATCTTTTACACCACGCTTGTTCTTCCCGGAGAGCTTGACATGTCCCTCTTTCTTATCGATGTCTATAGCCACCTCGAACTTCTCGATGATCTCTCTGATCGTCTTTCCAGCCTGACCGATGATGTCACCCACACTGCCCGGATCGATATGGAAGAAATCACTACTTGGCAGTGTCTCTTCGTTTAGCTCGATCGCGGCCTCTGCCTCTTCCATGATATCGATGATATGCGTACGTCCCTGCTTAGCCTGATAAAACGCCTTCTTTAAGACATCCAGACTCACTCCACCGAGCTTGATATCCATCTGTAGTGCCGTGATACCATCTCTGCTACCAGTGACTTTGAAATCCATATCACCATCATGGTCTTCGAGCCCCATGATATCACTCAAGATAGCATACTCGTCTCCCTCATGGACCATACCCATCGCAATACCGGCTATTGTATCCGTCATATCTATATCTCCGGCACGAAGGGCAAGGTAACCACCACAGACCGTTGCCATAGACGATGAGCCGTTGGACTCCAAGATCTCCGATACCAAACGGACAGTATGTCCACTAGATGTCAGGGCCGGCTCTAATGCCCGTTTTGCGAGATTACCATGTCCAAGTTCCCTGCGTCTAGGTGCTCCGACTGGGATAGCCTCACCGACTGAGAAGCCTGGAAAATTGTAATGGACCATAAAGGTCTCGTTCTGTGTCCCTGTATCGGTCAGGTTCTCAAACATCTGACCATCTTTCTGTCCGCCAAGGGTCAAGACTACCAGTGCCTGAGTCTGACCTCGGGTAAAGAGACATGAGGCGTGAGCTGAAGGCAGTACATTTGTCTCTATGCTAATAGGTCGAACCTCGTCCAGAGCCCTTCCGTCTGCGCGCATCTTCTCTTCGATGATCTGCTTGCGTACAAGAGTACGCTTCACAGACTCGATAGCACGCTTGAGCTCTTTCTCATCCCAGTCACTTTTTTCTACTATCAATCTTTTACGGATGCTTCGCAAGGCGGTACTACGCTCACTTTTTGCCATCTGGTTCACAGCGGACTTGATATCAGCTATATGGTTCTCCTCCAGATAACTTACCATCTCTGCATCTACATGGTTGATGACTGTCTCTAAAGGCATAGCGTCTTTAGAGTGATCTATAAAGACAGACTCATAAGTCTCATTGGCACTTTGAAGGACGGCCTGCGCATCAGAGAGTGTAGTGATGAGCTCATCTTCAGCCATCGCATTGGATCTATAAGTCATCAAAGTCTCAGCCGTCAAGGTAGGATCGATCATCGGATCGACCATCGCTGAACTGATGACTTCACTCTCCACAGAGCCTTCTGTACGCATCTCTATCATCAGCAGGTCGGACTTGGTCCCTGCAAGATAAAGGTCCAGCGTACTCTCTTGAAGTTCTGACATCGTCGGGTTGAAGATGATCTTATCCTCTACCTTTCCTACACGCAGACCGGAGACTGATGTGGATATATCGATATCAGAGACATAGAGTGCCGCCGAAGCTGCGTTTAGAGCCAGGACCTGAAGATCTGATTCGTTATCGACACTCAAGACCATGATAGTGATCTGTATCGGGTTCGCAAATCCTTTTGGAAATATCGGACGCAAAGATCGATCGACGACACGTGATGTCAATGTCTCGAAATCACTCGGTTTAGTCTCACGCTTGATGAAACCTCCGGGAAACTTTCCGGCAGCGTAAGTCTTCTCTATGTACTGTACTGTAAGTGGCAGGAACTCCTCTGTAACGAACTCCGTCTCATCGATGACTACAGTTGCTAAGATGACGGTATCACCACTTTGGAGCCAAGCAGCACCATTGGCCTGACGGGCCACTTTACTAAAGCCGTATGCCTCTGTCTTGTTCTCAAATTCTATCAATATCTCTGTTTGCACGCTTTACTCTCCTAAAATAGTTTCTATTGTCTTCTCATCGACTTCAGATAGCTCATCATAATAACTTGCTGTCTCCACAAAATCACCTATATCGTGTAGATAGAACACACCGTCTACAAGCGGTTCCAAGCTCTCAAGGACATCTTTTGGCAATATCGGGACTGCCACATAGACAGCTTTAGGCTTCATTGTCATGACTGTCTTGATCGCTGTCATGAACTTCAGGCCAGTCTCTGCACCCTCATCGATGATCAGTACTGTCGTTCCCGATATATCATTGAAACGGCGCCCTTTTCGATAGTAGTAGATCTGACTGAGTATCTTCTCCTCATGCTTACGTTTTGCTTCGCCATAGATATAGTCTGCCTGAATATCAAAAGCCTTGACCAGATTGTCGTGCATGACGATCTCTTCAAACTCACTGACTCTCGCTATCTCACACTCACTGTTCTGCGGTGCCATGATAGGCTCGTTCAATAGATAGTCAATAGGGGCTTTCAGACGTCTGTTGATATGTGATGCCAGTTCCAGACCACCTTTGGAGACAGCTACAAGACTCCACTTCTCTGTACGTATCTTATCAAGAGGAAGAAACTCACTCATCTTTATCGCAGCATCACGACGATCACTGAAATAGACGTTTTTATATCTCATCTTAGCACTCTTACAGTGCTGCAGCTGAAGTACCAAGGACATACTTCAAGTTATTATCGATAAATCGGAAACCTACACCAAAGTAGATGTTATCTGATTCCGAGTTCAGGAAGTTATCCCAACCGCCATAAAGCTCAAAGTGCTTCAACATACGGTAACGGACTCCCATACGCATATGGACCTCATCTCCACGCACATCATTATGAGCGCCAAAGTCAAATAGGTCATAAGATACCAGTAGACGATCATGATCGGCAAAGTAATCCATACCCACACCACCGGTAGATTCGATTATTCCTCCGCGCAGTAGAATATCATCAAAACGTTTACCATACTGAGCTGATACCAGGAGATTACTCTCATCATGCCTTCCCGGACCTGTTGGGTCACCATTCGCATCAAACTTACTATAATCATCCATAGAGACCAAGTCTAACATGTAGTAAGTCTCTGGGTTCGGCAGGTAGACGATCCCAAGATCGATCCGCATGTACTCATCACTACTCATATAGTCACCACGAAAACTGACCTGGAGTTCACTTACCGTGAAGTTTGAGAGCATGGAGTCGACTTTGTCAAAAGCCGCTTCACCCTTACCAAAGAAACCACCAGCTGATGTAAGAGCCTCACTTAAAGAGCTACGGTTTTCCGTGATCATCGCAGTCAGGTTGTCCTCTATGACTATGAACTTCTCTACTGCCTGAGGAAGCGTCTGCTGCATATCCCCACTTATGCCATCAAGTCTTTTCGTCAGTGAATCGATTCGTGCCATTATCTGAGGAAGATCAGAGTTGATGATATCTGCCGTCTTGGTAAAACTCGCTCCCATCCTGTCGAAGTTATCTATGGCACTTTTAAGCGCCATCCTGTTTTCGACTATCATACTGTCAAGGCTTACACCGACATTCTTAAAAGCGGATATCATCTCTTGGATCTCTGTTTTTTGTTGTTCCCCCAAAACATCACGAAGGTCATGCATCAACAGTTCGAGTTGGCGGGCAGCAGCATTGACAGAGTCACTGGTCTTGTCAAACGAAGCATACTGTTTGAAGTGTTCGATCGTCCCGCCCTCGGGCAAGTCCTTCTCAGCTTCTCCCGCAAGAAGATCGATCATCTTCGCACCAAGAACACTCTCTTGTATCACAAGCAGTGTCGAATCCTCCGGTATTTTGACCAGCATCTTGATACTGAGCATCAATTTGACCCGTCGCCCCTCTATAGAGATCTCTGCGACTTCACCGATAGTCACACCATTCATCGAGACCTTACTCTGTTTCTCAAGACCGTTGGCATCATCGATATAGGCATAGACCACATACGATTCCTGGTCCCATTTACCGAGTTTAGTGACCTGCGTCGAAAGTAGGAACAGAGCCGTCAGACCCATGACGACAAACAGACCGATCTTAGCTTCTAATCTCATGTGACCCTTTTAAGACTATTCATTGTCATATTCATATCCGAACTCAGTTCCGCCCATAGGTTTGAGCATCACGGTAAAATAGACATACTTGTCATAGATACTATCCGCATTGCCGCCACTTCTCAAAATAGGACGGTTGTTCTCTACATATCTCAGACCAAAATCCCAGCACCGTTTTTGATACATAAAGCCTATCTCTGCACGTTTCTTCTCATTTGACTCAAGGTCATAAGCGTAACTCGCAAAATAACGATAGTGACTATTATAGCGATATGAGGCACTACTTGTCAGATAATCACTGTCATCATCTGCATCAAAACGCTCTTTATCCTCAAAGATATGATTAGCCGTTATCCTTATACTGCCATCATTATATCGCAGTGTGCTTATCTGCTTTGTCACAGAAGCAAGGTCGTGATCATAAAACGTATCACTGTATATAGAGAAGGTATCAGTCACACGCCACTCTAACTCGTTCTCTAGTTCCGAGAACTTTCCGGCTTCATGGTCTATAGACTGCGTAAGCCGATGATACAACAACTGTTTTCCTTTATCATCAAACAAGTACTGTATAAAATCAAGGTCCGTCTCGTCTGTCACCTCATCAAGTGAATAGAAAGTACATCTCTCATCCGATGAATCAAGATCACAAAGAGTCTTGATCTCATCATAATAACCATCACGATGCTCCATACCATCATCTGTGTAACTCACGCCAAACGCCATGGAGTGGGCATGTTCCTCATAACCTTTCATCAACTGTGTCATCGCTTTGAAAGTGTGTGAGACACGGGCATACTCCCCCGATTCGTAGGTCACTCCAGCTACCGATTCCTCTTCACTGCTTCCAAAAGCAATATGACGCCCATGCAGGTCGCCGCGATAACTTAGTGTAAGGTAGTCATCCAAAGCAGCTGTCTGTACAGTGACAGGGACATCTACATATGTCTTCATCGCCGTCTTACCTTCAGGACGATAAAGATTGTTATAGCTGACATTGACATTACCCATCAGGTGCTCATCGAAAAAAGTCTCTATATAGTGGTGATACTGTAGTGTCGGAAGGTTCTGTAGGGTCTCACCATTATTGTCCGTAGTAAGGTCCAGAAAATACTTGAAGTAAGCACCCACGTAGTTCTTCTCCTCATTATAAAATGAATTGATCCGGGAGAAGACCTGTGATGTCGTTGCATAGTTCTCTTTGTTTGCGCCGTTGGAGAGGTTGATATACTCTACATCGTTCATCCAGTTGACATCGACATAAAGGCCGGACTGCCCCTTCAGCTCCAGACCAAACCAGCGGTTTAAAAAATCATAGTTCTCATAATAGACATTGAAACCATGGTGCTCCTCGTTTGCCAGATCGTTCTCTAAGACATAATCTGACTTTTCACCAAAATACCCCATAGTTATCTCACCTTTTGAGACCGGTGAATCAGCAAAACGAAAAATACCGTAGAGACCCTTTCCTCTACTTGTCCTTATCTGCGGACGCAGCTCAAGATCCCATCTATCTGATTCGGCGACATAAAGAGGCTGCTCATAATAGAATCCCTCTGAACCCGAATAACCCATAGAAGGTATCAATAGACCGGTGCGTCGTTTTGTGTCCAGTGAATAACCAAAATAAGGAAGATAGAAGATAGGGAGATCATAGAGATGCAGTCTGGCATTATAGATGTTTAACCACTTCGTCTCTTTATCATAATCGAGACTACTGAAGTAGAGTTCCCAGAGCGGGTCATCAGGATCACAGCCTGAGAGCATACCACCATCGAGATCCAACAGGTCACCCTTTGACTGGACTTCGCTGCAACTCATCCAGACTTTACTCTTCTTGTCCGTCATATAGAACGGAGAGATATTTTGCGCTTGTGTAGTGAGGTCATATTTAGCATACTCACCGATAGCGTAGTAGTCCGCACCCTGCATCACTGTGATATTTCCGATGAGCTCGAGTTCCTCTTTCTCACGGTCATAGATGGCTTCATTGGCACTTAGATACTGATCATCATGCAAGACGATGACATCGTCATAGGCATGAAGTGTAGTCTCATTGGAGTCGATGCTCGTAGCAAAGATCTCGACTCTATCACCCTTTGGTTCCTCAGCAGCTAGAAGAGCTGTTGATAGTACCAAGAGCAGATAGAACCACTGTTTATGCATCGATCACTACTGTCCGGGCTGTCTTGTCATGCCAGGTCTGCCGTACAGGGTCGAGTGTTCCCCATAGATAACCCAGATAGAAGATCATCTCACTTATGATACGGAAGATAGCTCGGTTCAACGATGCTGTGAATGTCGGAGTATCCAGTGTTGAGACTTCGATGACCCTTATTTTCAAAAGGATCTTTCCCAGTGTCGCTCCATACTGCCAGACAAAGAAGGCCTGATAAACGATCTTTATTGCCATGAACTCAAAGACAAAGGCGTTCGTCAGCATGATCATATCTTCAAGCGTCTCCGTCTGGTTGAAACTGTCCCATAAGACGACGAGAAGGAGAAATGATAACAAGAGTTCATCGATCAGTGTGGCAAACGCTCTTTTTTTTATGGGTGCAAGGTAGAGTTGTTCACGCTCTAGCTGTTGGACTATCTCTTCAGCCATCGTAGTCTACAGTGCCTGATAGGCGATATCGGTTCGCAGTTTCTTACCGGCAAAATGCACTTGACCACATAACATATAGGCTCTGTCTCTAGCCTCTTTTATCGAGTCACCAATGCCTACACATACAAGGACACGGCCTCCACTTGCAAAAAGTCTGCCATCATCTTCGCTGACACCGGCATAGGAGACATGTGTGTTCTTGGCGATCTCCTCATGGACCACGTCATCAACGACTATCTCCGCAGGTGAAGAACCTTTGTACGGATAATCACGGCTTGCCATCACGACACCGACAGCATACTCATCACTAAACTCGACTTTGAGGTCTTTTAGCTGAGAGGTCGCCGCTTTATAAAAAAGCTCACTTGCCGGTGTCTTCATCAGTGGCATCAAGATCTCACATTCAGGATCACCGAAACGGACATTGAACTCCAGAGTGATAGGCTCACCATTGACGATCATCAAACCGATAAAAAGGACACCTTCAAAAGGAGCACCCTCGTTCTGCATACCATCAAGCGTTGGACGGATCACCCGCTCTCTTACCTTCTCATAGATGACATCATCGACAAGAGGTGTAGGGGCATACGCTCCCATCCCACCGGTATTTGGGCCTTTATCACCATCAAGCAGACGCTTGTGGTCCTGTGCAGCCGGAAGCAGTATATAGTCACTGCCATCACAGATCGCGAACATCGAAAGCTCATAACCGTCCAGGAACTCTTCGATGATGACATTCTTTCCGGCATCACCGAAAGACTTCCCGCTGAGCATCTCTGATGCCGCTACCTTTGCCTCATCATGACTCTGGGCTATGATGACTCCTTTTCCAGCACATAGACCATCCGCTTTGACGACGACCGGTAGAGGGAGGGTCTCGATGAACTTGAATGCTTTCTCAATAGAGTCTGTCTCTATATAACGTGCCGTTGGAATACCGTAACGTGCAAGAAAGTTCTTCATATAGACTTTTGATCCCTCAAGCTGTGCAGCAGCCTGAGAAGGACCAAAGACCGTGAGTCCTTTTGCTTTAAAGATGTCAACGATCCCATCGACCAGAGGAGCCTCCGGACCGACAATAGTCAGGTCGATACTGTTATCAGCAGCAAAATCAGCCAGAGCGTCATACTCTTTGATATTCACATTCTCACCCAGTTGTCCGGTCGCACCGTTGCCTGGAGCAAAATAAAGCTTATCTACTGCACTGTCTTTCCCTAGTGCACGACCTATTGAGTACTCACGTCCGCCACTGCCGACAATCATTATGTTCATTGATTTTCTCCGATGATCTAAGAAGTTGTTAAAGGGTAGCCTAAAGCTCTGAAGAGTCTTGATGCAATACTGGAAAGCAGTACTTCATCCAGACTTTCGGTCCGGGTGGGCGTTCCGCAGTTAGCTTTGGTTCTCAAAGCCGTATAGTAGCGAAGCGAGCGTCTCATCAGGCGGCGATCTCTCACTCTTCAAAGAAGAGCTTCAACAAGACCACCGACACACAAAGACATCTACGTAGTCCGCTAAGTGAATATGTAGAACCCCCTGATATGCGAGTTATCGCACCACCCAGGCTAGTTGTAATTATACAAAACAATTACTTTAGGGCACCCTTATTAAGACGCCATAAGAACAAGTACCCCTCTTAGGCTTTCATCCTATGCTTTGTGATGGCATAGGACACACAAGTGATGAAGGTATTGACATCTCACAGACTTTCATCTACTAAAAGTCTTGCATCAGTCTTTAGACTAGTAGTACCAGTTCGCTTGACTACGATATCTCCCCTCAAGAGATCATACTGGGAGCATGATCGTAGGGAGAAAGATCAAATCAATAGATGCCGCAGGCCCCTATACAGAAGTACTTTGTGGCTTTTCTCAGGCACACTCCAAGAGCGGTTTATCACTTCGTTCGGGTGCGCACTTTGTGTGCTCTTGGACTATTCATCTTTAACAGTTGTCATCGCATAGCCATGTACTAACATCAATGGCCTTGTAGTAAAGTCTTATAACGCTAACTTCTGAGCCAATCTAACACAGCTTTCTACAGAGGTCTTTTCTGGAAGATACACCTGCAGGCCTTTAGGAAGTGCAGCCTGCGTCGTCTTACCGATCGCGATCACCATGTGTGTTGACTTGAAGCTATAAAAGTCCAAAAAACATGCGATAGTAAAGGGTGAGGTAAAGATCAGTACCGCATTGTCTTCAATAGACTCATGACCGGCATCGGCGTTACATGAGGTCTTATAGACGACGACATCATCAAGGTCTACACCTGCGTCTCGTACCTTCGGTCCGAAATCCGATGCAACGACTTCAGGACGCGGATAGAGCCACCGTTTTTTCCTATGTGCGTTGATGATGATCTCAGCTAATGTATCACCGTAGCCATTGCCTCTACTGATGACAGTAGCACCGGCATCCTCCGCCATCTTCGCAGTCAGGTCAGCGACAGTCAAGACAGGCAGTGTCGTCCATGCTTTATCTATCTTCTCAAGTGCTGTCACAGCCTGTTTTGAAGTCAGTACGATGGCATCATATTTCGCAAAGTCTATGGCCGGCTGAAAAAACTCGGTCGAGAGGACAGGGACGAAATTGACGTCTGAATGTGGTGTTTTAGAGAAGAGGTAGATGGGAGGTTTAAATGATGTTTTCATTATATTTGGCTCTTATGTTGAACTTTATGGACGAACAACTATTGAATATATTCAAATCACTGATTGCATCAATAGCTGTATAGACATCAGTGGTGACAAGGACTAAAGTCCAGTGCAGTGGAGCGCTAAACGCGGAATCGTCACAGCTTCGTTTGTCGCTTCGCTCCAAAACTCGCAACTGTCACGCGCTGTCAAGATGTACTATTCTTGGGGTCGCCTACTCCCACTCGATGGTGGCAGGAGGCTTGGAACTGATGTCATAGACAACACGGTTAATACCGTCTACTTCGTTGATGATCCTACGACTGATACGCTCTAGCAAGTCATGCGGTAGATGTGCGAATGTCGCAGTCATACCATCGACCGCTTCGACTACACGCACAGCGACTGTATTGTCATAGGTACGGTTATCACCCATCACACCGACAGATCTGACATTCAGAAGCACAGTAAAAGCCTGCCATGTCTTCGTATAGTATCCACTGGCTTTGAGTTCATCAAGCAAGATGACATCCGCTTCACGCAGTAGTTCAAGGTCCGCGCGGTTCACATCACCCATGATCCGTATTGCCAGGCCCGGTCCAGGGAATGGATGTCGGTTGATCATACCTTCTGGCAGTCCAAGTTCCTTACCGAGCTTACGTACTTCGTCTTTAAAGAGTTCCCGTAACGGCTCGATCAGTTCAAAGTCCATCCAATCAGGAAGACCTCCGACATTATGATGCGACTTGATGACCTCTGAAGGGCCATTGACTGAGATCGACTCGATAACATCTGGGTAGAGCGTCCCCTGAGCCAGAAACTTGATGCCATCATGCTTTTTAGCCTCAGCTTCGAACTCTTCAATAAACGTATGTCCTATGATCTTACGTTTTGTCTCTGGATCACTGATACCTTCTAGTTTACCAAGAAAGTTATCAACAGCATCTACAGTGATAAGCGGGACTTTCAAGTTGATCTTAAATACCGCCTCTACCTGTTCGCGTTCACCTTTACGAAGCAGACCATTGTCTACAAAGACCGGGACAAGCTGGTCACCGATGGCTTCATACAGTAGTGCAGCCACTACCGAAGAGTCGACTCCACCGCTTAGACCACACAACACCTTTGCATCACCGACCTGTTCGCGGATCTTAGTGATCTGATCTTTTAAGAAGTGCTCCATCTTCCACTTCTCCGTGACACCACAGATGTTACGTGCAAAGTTGCGTAGCATCAGGTAGCCCTCTTCAGAATGCTGGACTTCTGGATGGTACTGCATCGCATAGACACGTCGCTTCTCATCAGCGATAGCGGCATAAGGAGAGTTGTCTGAATGCGCTATCGGCTTAAAGCCTTCCGGGAGTTCATCTACTCTGTCAGAGTGACTCATCCAGACAATACGATTATCATCACACTCATCAAACAGCGGCGAGCTCTGTCCATGGGCTTTGTTGATGATAAGTTCGGCTTTACCATACTCATGATGGTCTGAGCGTATGACTGAGCCACCAAGGTCGACAGCAATACGTTGCATACCGTAACAGATACCCAAGAGGGGAAGTCCAATCTCGTAGACACCCTGGTCTACTTCATAAGCATCCTTGGCGTAGACCGATGATGGACCGCCGCTTAAGATGACACCTTGCGGGTTTTTTGCCTTAATCTCATCTACTTTAGTGTAGTAAGGGAGGATCTCACAATAGACTCGCTCTTCGCGGAGTCTTCTTGCGATCAACTGAGTGTACTGGGAGCCAAAATCAAGAACGATTATACTGACGTCTTTCAAAGATGTGCCTTTTGATGATCACTACGACCCTCTCGGGTAGTTAACAGTAATTCAGAGTATGGAAAGCTGGAAAGGGTGTACCCTTTGCGTGATGAAAGGGTACAGTAAAGTAGTTTAACGTTGAATATAAATGCCAAGTATCTCGTACTGCAGGTACCATATGGCGACAGAGACTACGTAACCTACGACGATAGTCCAAGACATCTTCATATGTGCACCAAAGGTATAGACACCCTTTAGTTTACCCATCACACCGACACCTGCGGCAGAACCGAAACTGATCATTGAACCACCCACTCCGGCAGTCAATGTCACAAGCATCCATTGGGCCAGAGGGATATCTGGTCCAGCTTTCAGAACTGCTGACATGACCGGTACGTTATCTACGATCGCAGAGAGGAAACCGACACCGATGTTCACACTTGTTGGACTGAATATCGTATAAAGGTTCGCCGCATGCGCCAAGAACCCAGCGAAGTGCAGTGCACCAACAGCGGCAAGAATACCAAAGAAGAAGAGCAAGGTATCGTTCTCGATCTTTGAGACTGACTTATAGATCTCGATATCGTGATCATGATACTTCTTAAGCGTATATGCATAGAGCTGAAGCAGTGAAAGGCCAAAAAGCATACCCCACATTGGAGGCAGATGCATCAACTGTTTACCCAAGACGGCAGAAGCGATGGTAAAGATACCAAGTGCGATGATGACCTTACCGCCTTTATGGATCTCTACAGGCACAGCGTTCTCCACTTTTGTAGGTGTTCCCTCTGGTACATAACGACTAAGCAGGTACCCTGTGATCCCCCAACCGATGATCGAAGCCGGAAATAGGAATAAGAAGTCGACAAATGTACCTTTTCCTGCCGACCATGCCATCAAGGTCGTGATATCACCAAACGGAGACCAGGCACCACCTGCATTTGCCGCGACGACGATGTTGATCGCAGCCGGTATCAAAAATGCCTTATTATCTTTCTCGATGGTGATAAGGACTGTCGAAAGGATCAAGGCCGTCGTCAGGTTATCAGCGACAGGGGAGATGAAGAAGGCCAGGATACCAGTCACCCAAAAGAGTTTCTTGTAGTCATATCCTGCACCTAAAAGCTTCTCTTTAAGCGCATCAAAGACATTTCTCTCTATCAACGCCTCGATGTACGTCATCGCCACGAACAAGAAGAAGAAGATCTCTGCGATCTCAAGTATCAGGTGAGCGATCTCTGTATCGAATGCTGAAAAATCCAGGCCATTGAAGGCGTAATAGCCCCCCAATAACATAAACATAAAGGTACCCGTAAAC
>JADGEC010000036.1 GCA_016744575.1 Sulfurimonadaceae bacterium
GTCACTTTCAGACGTGATGGTTATTACGCTAACAGTGTCATCATCGCGATACAGGAGAAGCTGACGGATTCTAATACCGCATCAACTAACTATCTGGAGTCCACAATAGACAAATATGACTATAGCTGGGACAGAGAGAGTGATGGTGATACTGATGGTGCCCATATAGGGATAGTCCCTAGTAGTTATATAGATACGACAGGTAATCCTTATAAAGGTATGACAACCGCTCACCTTGCCTTTGAGGACAGCTCAAGCGTCAAGACACGTGAGAGCTTCCCTGGAGCCTTTGAGGGTAGAAGCACCGATGGTATCATCGTGCCCTTCGTCACCTACCGCTTCATGGTGATCACCGTAGAGGATACAGAGGGGAATAGTCTCGATGTATCAGCTGATGCGAGCCTCAGATTTCCAAACGTGACAGAGAGCACTGCCCAGACGGTACCGCTTTGGCGCTTTGACTATCCTACGGGTATCTGGATCGAGGATGGTTATGCTACCAGACAGAGTGATGGAGGTTATATCGGTGCTGCCTCTCATCTGGGGACATGGAGTCTAAGCATGCCAATAGATGAAGCCCCTGGTACGTATCGTTCACGTATCGTCCATGAGGACGGTGGGACACCTGCCAAAGATGTCAGGGTCTATGCTGTCGGCTCGAACTGGATAAGCAGCGACCTCTCTACGGATGCAGATGGTGCTTTCGAGTTAAAGGTCGTACCTGGGAGTAGTTTTACTTTAAGAGCGTATGATTACAAAGATCAACATCAAGCCCAATATAATGGTACATTACCTAGTATTGCTTCAGGCAAGACTGTTCAAAATAGAATGTAAAAAGGATAGAACATGCAAAATGAAAAAAGCCTATTGACTCTACTAAAGATTGGATTCTTAAGCATTATATTTATATTCAGTAATGTCATATTTGCAGCAGACAGCAAATATCTGGTAAGTGTAGAATATCCTATATACGATCCAAACAATGCTGATCATGAATTGATCGAGTCAAATTCTGATTGGGAAAAAATAAATGGAACTGCTCATTATTATTATGTAAAACCAGGAGATTATCGTGGTGCAGGTAGAATATCTCTTACAGCAGATGGAACATCTTCAAAAAAACGTTATATAATTTTATATAATAATAATAATACTCATCCTGCAAAACTTACTACATCAGAAGAGGCAAATGTATGGCTATCATTTCATGATGGAGGATCTTATTGGGTAATTGATAGGATGTCTTCAATTGGCATCAATACTACAGGTGCAAGAGTTGGTGAACTATATGGCTTTTATAATGGTTCCTCTAATAATGTACTAAATAGGTTACATATTAAAGACTATGTTGTAGCTATGTTTTTGCATGATGGTTGTCATAATAATACAATACAACGCAGCTATATGGCGGAGATGACTTTAGCAGCTAGAAAAAGTGATAAAGTAACCATCGGCCTGACCCCAGCGACTAAGTTGAATGGTACACATATAACGGGAACTAGAATCTTGGAAAATGAGATTGTCAATTCAAACGATGGAGTACAATTAATCACAATATCTAGTGTAAAGGATGTTCATTATGATGGTACCATCATCGATAATAACCTCATATGGTTAACAACGGATCTATACGTCACCTCGGTAAATGGAAAATCAGACTCTGAAGGCTTATTCGCCTACGCAGAAAATGCCATTGACCTTAAAGCTGGATCAAAAAGTTCTGACAATCCTGTTGTAATAACAAATAATATTTTTTGGGGTTTTAGACAAAATGCAAAAGATAGTGATCCAGGTGAGGCAATAACAATTCATCATGGCTTCTCATATACTGTGATTGAGAATAATGTAATATTTGATTCTCATCGTGGGATAGCTGCTGGAGCTGGCGGCTTCCATAATTCATCAATTCGAAATAATATTATATATAGTTGTAATAAAACAAATAATAATAATTATGCTTCATTTTTCTATGATAGTATTAATTTGAAAATAGAAAATAACACTATTGTAGACACCTTAAGTGGATATGGTATCAATATACAAAACAATACAAACTCTACATTTAGGAAAAATCTATTGATTTCATCAGGAACAGCTAGAGTAAGTGGACCATTGAGTGCATCAAATAATTATTACTACAATACCGCGAATCGAATAAACGGAACAGGAGATATAAGTTATACTAATGCATCAGATTCAAAAATGACTAATTTTTCCTTTACTTATGATAATTATACTAACAATCCAAAAGAAATTGTTTTGCCAGGAGTAATGACTTCATCAATCAGTCCACACTTCGGGAAAGCTGGAGCAAGTATTACATCTGTCAGTCCATCAATCGTTTCTTCGGAAGATAATAGCCTTACATCAGAAGATGATGTACAAGGTCCATGGATATTTGATTATAAGAATCATGAATTAAGATAAAAGTAGCTCTAAATACCACTGCGTAGCAGTCCATTTAGAACCACTTATACTTTTTATATATGGCCTGAAGAATCAAGACAATTATTCACCTCGAGTTATTTCCACCTATTGAGTGTTGCTTTACGCCACATCTTTGCTCATGTCAAGATAGATGTTCAGTGGCTTTTGATAGTCGATAGCTGAACTGTTGAAGACCTTTGATCTTGGATATTTAGCTAATGAATCTTTTAGTATATCAGTAGCCAGGATCACGTCCATAGAATTGGATATCTTGTAAGCCAGTGTCGCTTTGGAATACCAGTCGATGATAGCAGTAAAATAGATTAAGTGATCGTTCATCCGTATAACAATGATGTCTCCGTTGCACACCTCATTAGGTCCACCGACTTTGACCTGCTTTTTATCGTTAAAAAATCGTGTTAAGAGATATGGACAAGGTCTGATGTTTTTGGACTTTGATCGCTTTAGCTGGTTCGAACGCTGATGATGTGTTCTCTAGGAACTACTGCTTCCAGTTCTGGATAGTCTTGGCTGTCACATCGGATTATGTCGCTGGTCAGCTGCTACTCTTTAAGAAACTCCAATACCACCTTCATCTTCTGCCCTTCCGTATAGGTCTGGCCCTTTTCATCTCTATCTAGCTTTTTATCGTATGATAATCCTGACTTTTAGGCAATGGATCCTGATGGTAAGCTATTTAAGGTTATTATGATTTATCGGTGTGTTTTCCATAAAGATTCAACACCAGTAAGTGATCTTTCTTGTGATATAATCCGCGTATAAATAATATCTAGTGCGATAATGATCACTATAGCCAGAAATAGATTTAGAGTAAAAGGAAGAAGATGGAAAAAGAAGATGAGTTGAAGTTTGATTTCCCGGATATGGATATCAAAGAGGATGAGCTAAATAAAGATGGTGAATATAAGAACAAAGAAGCATATGAGGAGACGATAAAAGAGAGTGGTATCGAAGACAAGAATATGCTTGAAGAGATAACGTCTGCTATGGAGTCAGGTAAAGAGTCTGGTGTGATCCTCTCTGAGAAGACGAATATAGATGACTCAAATGTCGCAGAGATATATAAAGGCCTGGGGATGGCAGCTGGTGTGACGATAGGTGTAGGCAAAGTCTCAAAGTCACTCTCTCAAAAATTTGCGGGAAAGTTATTTGATAAGCTATCAGAAAAAGTGATGGAGATGGCTGAAGAGAAGAAAAAAACAGATTCCTAGTCAGCCATAGCAAGAAATCAACACTTCGATCTTGCGGGAGTCTACACGACTCTAAATTAGACTTCAGATGTACTAAATAGTGACATCATATGTCTAGAATGGGGTCACTCGTTTCACTTCATTATGCACCTTCCACATCATACATCAACAAAAGACTACCAAAGATGCTAGATCAATAGGATAACAACATCCAGCGTCATCTTTTTACTAGATCGATACTCGATGGTCCTGAACGATGGACCGATGATTGCTTATAACGGGTATGCAAAAAAGACAAATAGTGATCAGTGATGAAGAGACGATCGAGATACTTCATAGAGCGATGGTAGAGGGAAAGAGTAAGCAGGAAAGAAGACGCTCTCATGCACTCATCTTAAGTGATGGTGGTATGGGTATAAGAGAGATCGCAAGTAGTCTTGATGTGTCGGAACGCAGTGTATATCTATGGCTGAATGCCTGGGATGAGAGAGGGCTTAAAAGTCTACTACGAAAAAAAGGAGATGGTAGAAGACCTCTCCTAAAAGTAGATGAACATAAAGCGATCATTGCTGAACATATGAGACAGTACCCGCATCAGCCTAAAAAAGCGTATAAACTTACCCTTGAAAGTACACAGATAGAGGTGAGTTATAAGACTTTCTACCGCTTTTTAAAAAAGCACTTCGATACGGGTAGAAGTGTTTGATATGTGCTGTAATAGGCATTTGATTTTGACACTTATCTTGTCGAAGAGTAAAGCCGAAAAAAAATCATTTAAAAATATTTGTTACATTTAACATATGATGAGAAAGATAAAAAGGTTGTTTTTTACATATGATCTCACGCTAACTGCCAGTTTATTGTTAATAAATATATTTAACAAAAAGTGTTTACTAACATACGTTAGAGTGTCATCCATGAAAGTTTTTCTGAGGAATTGTTGCAGGAAGGCTAGTTCAGGTATTTAAAGTGTAAGGCAGAAACCGATCTTCTCTGACGGTCTGTAATTTACTGAAATCATTGGGTAGGAAAAAGTGAGATATGAGTAAGAGTACTGACATAATAAATAGATATGAGTGGTTTACTGAGGTTCTGATTGTTACAAAATAGTGTATTAGCTCCAATCGTCTTATTTACTTACAATCGCTTGTATCACACATGGCAGACAATTGAACATCTAAAGAACAATGTTTTAGCTAGAGATTCAGATTTGATCATCTTTTCTGATGGAAGTAAGACTGATAAAGATGAGAATGAAGTTCAGGAGCTTAGGAACTATCTGAGATCCATTAAAGGTTTTAATAGTTGTACTGTCATTGAAAGAGAAGAGAACTATGGATTAGCAAAAAATATTATTGAAGGGGTCACAGAAGTCATCAATAGATCTGGCAAAGTCATCGTGCTCGAAGATGATCTGGCTACGAGTAAAAATTTTCTTTGTTATATGAATGAGTCTTTAGAACATTACCGACATAGAAGAGATGTGTTCTCAATATCAGGTTACACAAGTGACTTGCCATCTTTACGTAAATACGATGATGATACCTACCTATCATACAGGCCATCATCTTGGGGTTGGGCGACATGGAGACATCAATGGGATGATATAGACTGGAGTGTGAGTGATTTTAAAGAGTTTATAAATAATAAAGAAGAGGTGAAAAAGTTCAATCGCGGGGGAATGGATATGGCTCGCATGTTAAATGATCATATGAAAGGTAAAAATGACTCTTGGGCTATCCGATGGTCATATGAGATGTACAAACGTGAGCAATACAGTATACATCCTCAAGTGTCAAAGATCCAAAATATTGGCTTTGGTGAGGGCGCGACTCACTGTACAGGTATAGATATCTATAGAACGACCATTGACTTGACAAAGCATTGTAGATTTAGCTTTTGTGACGCATTAAAAGTGGATGAGACTATTATCAAAGAGTTTAGATATCAATTCAGTTATATGAATAAAGCAATCAAAAGGATTCAGGAATATATCAGATGGAGAAGATGATCAAACCGAGGCTTCTATGTATACTACATCGATCACCTCCAGTACACGGTGCAGCAAAGATGGGTGATCTCATTGCATCAAATGAGAAGTTACAAGAGAATTTTGATTGCCATTTCATCACTATTAAGTCATCTGAGACTATTAGCGATATAGGTAAGATCAATTTAAAAAAGATCTATTTAGTGCTAGAACTGTACGTTAAAGTCCTTTTTGCTCTTTTAACGATTCGACCAGATAAGATCTATTTTACATCTTCTATAAGTGGTGTGGCATTTTATCGTGATCTGCTCATCTCTACACTATGGAAGATCTATAAGAGATTTAAGTCAATTGACGTCTATTATCACTATCATACCAAAGGAGTAGATGAGTTTGTCTCATCTTCAGAACGAAATCTAAATCTGACACGCTTCTTTCTAAAAGAAGTGAACCTGATGCTATTGACACCTATGTTAGAGAAAGACTTTGCAAAGGTCCAGACCTACAATAAGGTGTTTCATCTTCCTAACGGTGTAGAAGATAGGCTCAAAGGTACTGATACTGAACAGTATTTTGCAACAAAATATGAGTGCAACCGCCCATTAGAGACTCTATATCTGTCAAATATGATCAAGTCCAAAGGTTATTTAAGTGTTTTAGAGTTGGCTAATCAAACGAAAGAGAGCTCGATCAATTACCATTTTGCAGGTGAATGGCAAAACAGTGAAGATGAAGAGGAGTTCTTCGACTATATCGAACAAAACGAGTTAGAGGAGAAAGTGGTCTTTCATGGATTTGTTGATTCAGATGCAAAGCATAGGCTTTATGAAAAAGTGGATATTCTATTTTTTCCAACTAGATATCCGAAAGAGTCTTTTGGTCTAGTCCTTATCGAAGCTCTATCATATGGTGTTACTTGTATTGCTACAGATGAAGGGTCGAACCTTTACATATTAGATGAAAAAAGTAGTGTTATCATCGAAGAGGTAGAACAGTTATTTGAGGCACTCGAGGTCGCGAAGGATAAATTGATCAATATCGAAACAGCTAGGTATTGTAGAGAACGTTTTTTACAGAACTTTACTCTGCATCAGTTTGAGAATAACCTGGTAGAAACATTTCAAAAAGAACTGTCTGCCTAGCATCTTTGGTATGTCGCTTTAGAGCTAGCAAAGATATCAGAAATAAGATATCAATGTTAGCCTGTTCAGCAAGACTTAGATACTTTTAGACTCACTTTTCTTGATATCTTGACTCTGATTGACATGGACTGCCAGTGATGGGTAGGCGAAACTTAGATCGTTCTTCTCCAGAATATCAGCTATCTTAAACAGTACATCCTGTTTTATCTCAAGCCACTCGCTCCAGACGACACTCTTACTGAAGCAGTAGACAAGGATATCGATGCTGGAGTCTGAGAAGTTATCGAGATAGACCAGTAGTGTCTTCTTGACCCCTTTAAGATCCTCTTTGGAGAGAAGCTTTAGTCCCTTTCTCTGATCTTCGTACTGGGTCTTTTGACCAGCGATCTGTGGATGTTCATGTAGCATGAGTTCGATATCTTTGATGGCGTTCTTAATATCCTCCATGTTGGACTCATACGTCACACCGACATGCATCTTGATACGCCGTCCAAGTAAACGTTTGTTCCAGTTGATGATACTTGAGTTTGCGATGTTTAGGTTTGGGATGGTGATCATCGCATTATCAAAGGTACGGATGGTCGTACTTCGAAGACCGATCTCTATGACTGTTCCCTCTTTACCATCGACATCGATCCAGTCACCCTGGGAGAATGGGTTGTCAAGTAGTATTGAGATCGAGCCGAAGAAGTTAGCCAAGGTGTCTTTAGCCGCAAAAGCGACCGCAAGACTTCCTATGCCCAGACCCGAGAGGATAGCGGTAAGATCAAAGCCGTAAAGGTTTAGTGTCAGCAGGGTACCGATGAGGAAGATAAGGAAGTTGAAGCCTTTTATCGCAAGGTTGATGACTTCGCTTCGGTACTGCTCAGCTTTTTTATGGATATCTTGTATCTTGATGAGTGCAAAGGTGTTTGCCAGACGATAGATCAGGAATGTTCCCAAAAGGATATAGCCCATTGAGAAGAACTTGTTACTCTCTACAGAATCTGCACCTAAGCCGGTATAGACCTCTGTGATCATGTCGATCCCGATAAAGACGATAAGTGTCCTGAAGATATAACGGATGTTATTGATGATCAGCTCTGCCTGACCGATCTTATAATGCCATCGTTGAAGGACAAGATTGACCGTCTTGTAAAAGAGCAGAGCGACTACGATAGTAGCCATGATGATGATGAACATCAATGTGAGTTTTGCCCCGTCAAGGTTCAACATGTTTAACCAGGGATTGATCTTCTTAGCTGGGGCGCTGCTGTTGATGTACTGGGCGATGGACATAAAACCGAAAGAGGAGTAGACAGCCATCTTATGAATACTCTCCTGATAGGCAAGGATGTACTTACGAAGGGTGTTATCGATGGCGATCATGGTCTTAAGCGCATGAAGGTTCTTTTTGGCATCGGTGACTATCTTGCTGTTTGATGTCAATGGTATTATCTCATCATAAGGGCTGAGGTCGAAGGCGTCGACAGCAGATTTATTGACCCTGAGAGACTCTTCAAGTGCTTCAGAAAACTGCTGCTTAGTCGTCTTTTCTGCGGCTGACAGAAGGTCTTTCAGCATGTTCTGCAGCAATATCTCGACGTTATAGGTGTCGGCTAGTAAGCGGTCGCGTAAGGCTGCATAGTGGTTACCTTGACGGGTATTGATCTCGATCTTTCTCCGCAGTTGATAGATCTCGGGTTTTCGCGAGGTAAAAGAGTCCAGACTCTTCTCTTTATCACTGATGAGACTGCTTAAAAAGAGCTCATAGCTCTCCAGCCGCAGATCGAGCAGCTCTTCTTGATTTGAGACGGTGCTGTTGAGATCATCGAGCTTGATCTGGATCTCTGTCTGATTCGTGATCAACTCATCGAGTATACCCTCTGCGAGTAGCGGTGATATGGCAAGAAGACAAAATAGGATAATATGCTTCATCAATGCTCCATAGTTTATTTGGCGCAAGTCTAACATAGAGTCTATCAGTAAGACGTTTGACGGGACATCTCTTTGGCTGTCTGAGTGTTATAGACTCACTTTTTTATTACAAGACGTTTGACGGGACATCTCTTTGGCTGTCTGAGTGTTATAGACTCACTTTTTTATTACTTAACAGTAAGACACTCAGCAGAGTAAGTAGTGCACCGGTAAAGACGATGAAATAACCTGTGGGCATGTCATAATAGTACGAGAGAAGGATAGCCACGATACTAAAAGACCATCCGTATAAGTAGGCAAACAGAAGCTTTGGCCATCGTTTCTGCACAGTAGCAGTGAGTGCCGGGCCGACGAGCAGGACAAAGACGACCAGGACTCCGGCAAGCTGTACGGAAGAGGTGACGGTCAGTGCAAGCATGGAAAGAAAGAGCAGCTCTTTGAAAAATCCCTGTAGTCTGGGGTAGAGCTGCCACATGACTAGACCGATGGCGGCATAGATGAGTGTACTCTGTATGGCGTCTTCTTCTAGCGTGAACAAGATATCAGCGGCAAGCAGCGATTTGAAGTGCTCCATGCCCTCTGGCGAGTTAGCCAGGACCATCATGATCCCACTGGCACCAAAGACGTAAAGCATACCGATGAATGGCTCAAGTGCGATATCCCTTCGCGTAGCGATACCTATGAGGAGAGCAGAGAGCAGGGCAAAGAGCAGGGTCAGCTCGTAGAGATACTCTTCATGAAAAAATCCAAGACTGATCGCACTTCCCAGTGCGGCGAACTGTGCGATGGCGAGATCGGCAAAGATGATCTTGCGTTTTAGGATACCCAGACCGAAATAGGCATGGACCATCACCAGTACGATGACCAAAAATAGTGGGACCGCAAGGATATCAATCATCTGTTGCGGCTTCTACAAGATAGGTAAACAGTGCTTCAAGAGACTCTATATCGTTCAGGGCCCCAATATCGTGAGGGACTATGACGAGTCTGATACCTGACTTTTTGGCGATGAACTCAGCAGTCTTGGTCGGGTGATAGACATCGTGCAAGATACAGCAGGGCTTCTCTTTTTTCATCATATCTATTAGATGCATACTGTGACGTGAGGATGGTGCTACTCCCGGAAGTGGTTCGATCGTGCCGATCGAGTCGATGCCATAAGCTTGTAAGAAGTAGTTGAAGACGGTATGGTACTGGACTACTTCTCTCCCTTTGGCGTCTGCCATCTGCTCATCCCACTTCTCAAGGTCCTTTTTCCATGCGATATCAAAAGTTTGGAGATTGGAGTCATAATACCCTTTACCCTCAGCATCGAGCTTACTCAAGAATGACGCTATAGCTGATGCCAGTAGCGGGATATTGTGCGGGTCGAGATGAAAGTGGGGATTTCCGTCTGGATGCACATCACCTCCGGAACGGCTTACATCATGGGCTCCATCGATGAGTCTGATCTTGGTCGACAGATCAAGAAAAGCACCTTGGGAAAGCTTACGATTTCCTGCACGTTTGATAAGTGGCGGGACCCAGCCGATCTCGAGTTGTGCTCCGTTGATGATAAGTGCATCGGCGTTACGGACTTTCGAGATAAGTGAAGGTCGTGGAACGACAAAATGTGGGTCCCAGTTACCTTTTGCAAGGACAGAGACATTGACACGGTCTTGACCAACAGCCTCCACCAACGCTCCTATATAGGGGTAAGAGACGGCTATGTCGATCTTTGCCATAAGCGAGAATGTCAGTAGTGTCAGAAGTAGTAATATTCGCATCACAGATCCTTAAAAACTATGGGCAGCATGTGCGCCGATAGCCAGGTTGACTTGAAGGATGAGTGACCTGATGTCCTGTCGCGCACCAGCTTCATCATAGAGTGCTTTGTTAAGGTTATACTGAAGACGGATGCGTGAGAACTCACTAGGTAGATACTCGGCCATGATACTGTAGCGTTTAAGGTCGTCCTCATTGTCAACGGCATTGATCTCATTCTTATAGATGTCATCATAACGCAGGCCTACTTTCCAGTTTCGATCATGTGCATAGACTAATTGAGCATAGTAACCAGCCTGCTTCTTTTCCAAAGCGGTCGTATTGAAGCTATCGTTTGCAGCTGTCGCATAGGTGGACTTATCTCCATCCATATCCCTATAGAGCCATTCACTTTGCCAGGTAAGGTAACGATAACTGTCGAAGTAGTGTTTGAGACTCAGATCCACGCCATAGAGACTGCTTTCAGCAGAAAACGCATGCGGTCCCTCCTCATCACTAAGATGATCGATGCGGCTCTCACCGGTAGCATAGCTGATGCCGCCAAGGATGGTCGTATCCTCGATATCGATAGAAGCTTTGGCATAGGCGACGATGAGGTTTGGCTGGGATGGGCTTGAGGCCGCCTGGACCTCCTCATCACCGGAGGCTACGATGGCACTGGTACCGTACATCGACTCGTTCTCACCTTGGAGCAGTTCGACACCAAACATAAGGTAATTTGATGTCGGTGCAAGCCACTGGAACTGAACTCCTTTCTCGTTGATACCATGATCACCCAAAAACGCATGATAGACTAGTGGGGCATCGGTAAAAGACCAGACATGGTGATGCTGGTTATTGTGACGTCCAAACTCGCTCAAAAACTTACCACCTCGTACTCTAAAGCCACTAGGCAGTGAGTTGGTCGTAAGGTAAGCCTCTTCGATCTCGACACTGTATTCGGTAAAATGAAAGACAGCATTGAGATCGAACAACTGGTCCACACTGCTCTGCATAGCCAGTTCCGCGTAGTTAAGGTTAAAGCCATTATTGGCATTGTAAGTGGCGTGCCCAGTATCGCCATGAGAATGGCTTCCAATGAGGCTGTGTGCGATACCGGGGACTTCAAGGTGCTGTAGCTCTTCATCTTTTTTGTTGCGGTTCACATAGGACATATCTACGATGAGTGAGATGTCAGGCATGAAAGAGGACTGTTTAAAAGAGTCGGCGTAGTGATCGAAGGAGTGCTCTGTACTCTCTTCGACAGGCAGACTGCTGGTCGTACTGTTATTTGATGGAGGGGTAGTCGTTTTAGCCTCTTGGGTGTTATTAAGTATATCTATCTGCTGTTGCATCTTAGTCATCTGTATGTTCAAGTCATCTAGTTCCGTGTCAGCGGTCGCCAAAACGGCAAGCATGACGGTTGGTAGTAATATTTTATTCAAGATCTTTTCCTGTTGAGTTCATTTTTATTATGGTGTTATATTAGTGTATGCTCAACAGATGGGAGGTGCACGAGAATTGTGATGAAGGTCGTGGTGTTCGCTATGAGAAGTGACCGGATCGATCGTCTCAACGAGGATATAGAGAGTTTCTTCCTCATTAGTACTGCTTTCGTGGTTGACTTCATTTAGGTCTTCGACAATGCAGATGGGACAGCTGTTCGTACCGAGTGTCGAGTTCTCTTCTTCGTGTCCATAGTGGTCGTGGAAAGCGTGCGAGAGATTACCGATAAGTACAAAAAACAGCAGTAGATGAGAGAAGTGGTGTTTCATGGATGGAATAGTACAGCAACTTTTATTAGTGAGCGTTTATAAGAGAATATTAGCATGATGATCGTGCCTTAAGGCTACGATCTTTCTCTGTGAGTAGCATGTGTGAACGTTATGTCAGACTAGTACGTGTCCTACAAACTTACTCATATTATCAAGGATCTTCCCACCACGACGAAAGCCAAGTCCACAGGCTTCATAAGCGAAGAAGACTCCTGCCTGATAGTGGTTACCCTGGTCATCTTTGGTGAAATCTACGTACTCTTGATAGATAGGCTTGTAATTACCATAAGGCCCATCCGTCTCTATAATAGTCTTACCGCCCTCATTGACGATCTTCGTATTTGCACCTTCACGCCCATACATACGCTTTTCGACATAGGCTCCATCGAGTGGCTCAAAAGCTGTCTTAAGGAGATATTGAGAATCAGGGAAGAGATCACAAAGGATCTTCATCATGCCCTTGGACTGAAAGAGCAGGGTATAGGCCGGGTTCAAGATGATGGCCTGCTGATTATTCATGATATTATTGAGCATGACGGCCAGATCAGGTTCATCCGTACCGATATCTTCCCATGGATAGAGTTTAAACCAGTACTCATAAGGGTTGTCTCCACTGTCTGCGATACCGTTCTCATCAAACTGTACATGTTGAAGAAAATCGAAAGAGGTGGCGAAACCGGCATCAGAAGCTATCTGCTGAAGTAGCTTAGTCGTGATCTCTTCCTCATCATCGCCTTCGATAGATGAGAAGAGGATCTTCCAGCCATCATAGATCTCATCAAAAGTCTCGGGATCATCAAAGAGGGTGACCAGTCGGCGGAAGTTAGCGGCGATCGCTTGATAGATATCATTGAACTGTCGCTCCTCATCCATCTCGTTATGTTTAAGCAGGGCCCATTGTAGTACGGCTGTCTCGTAAAGTCCTGTTGGGGTGTCGGCATTGAACTCTATTAGTCTGATAGGATCACCATCGATCCCGCCTGCGAAGTCAAAACGTCCATAGATATGCCAGTGGACATCGTTCTCCCAGCTCTTCTTGATCGATTCGACAAGATTGAACGGGATGCCCAGTTCAAAGAAGAGGTCGTTCTCTATGACATGTTCTGCTGCTTCGACGTACATATCGTAGAGCTCGTTTGCAGCGACGTAGTAGGCTTCTGCCTCTGCATCGCTTACTTGAACGAGTTGATCAGCGACATAGTGAGTGCCGTCACTATCCGTATGCCAGGTAAAACCAAGTTCGTCCAGTGTCGCATCATCAAGCGGCGTGACTTTTTGTAAAGCTAGCATCTTTTAACCGCCATATGAGCTGCTGGTCCTTGAAGAACTGCCACTCTTTGAGCCTCCAAAGAAGCTCTTCTTGCTGCTGCTCTTAGCACTTTTTCCACCGGAAGCTGTCTTGCTTTTATGGTAAGCGGATTTGTTGACAGAGTTGCTGTGACTCTTAAAGTTTTTGTTGCCCATCAGCGCATTACCGATCATATTACCCAGCAGTGAACCAGCCGCGACTGCAAGGATGGTACCGGCAAGGCCCATACCTTCACCCGATGGTTCGGCATTGAGCTCAGACTGACCAGCTTCCATCTTCTCATACTCCTGTTGAGCAAGCCTCTGCATCTCCGCTTCGTTCATAAAGCGTTCAGAGACAGTGCCGTCTTCGTTCTTCTCACGGATGATGGCACGGTTCTCACCTTCAGTCGGCATCTCTTCCATGACGACATATTTGCCGTTGGCCTGCTGTTCGATGACATAAAACTTGTTTGGTTCTTGTTCCTGAGGAGCCTCACAGCCAGTAAGTACGCTCATAACGGTGAGTCCGACACTGCCGAGCAGGGCAGCTGAACCGATGGTAGAGATATGATTCAATTTCTTAGTTCCTTTTTTGATAGATTTATAAGCTCTTGCAGTTCATCATCGTAGATATAGATACTTTCACGTCCTTCATAGTAGATATCGCCATGATAGTCGTATCTAGCATCTTGAAGAGTCTGATCTTTTTGAATAAGCAGTGCGCCGCCGACAGCTTTCCCGATAGGGGGTATAAGCGTCAGAAGCACTGCTGTGAAAAGAGAAGCTAGAACGAGCGCGGTATGTTTGGGTTTTGAGTAGTAGGTGGTCATATAACCTAAAAAAGCACTTACCAGAGCATAGAGGATGATGCATTGATGGTCGGCAAAGAGGATGTTATAGTAGACATCGATCTCATAAAAGTCGATGTAATGAAGTTTGATTCCCAGAAAGAGAAAGAAGTCGAGGATAAAAGTAAAAAAGATACCGCTTAAAAAAGCCTGTAATACTTTACTCATCGTATTTTTCTCCTTTTTACTCTTCCCAACAGTTCGATGGAAGAGGGTGTACCTTCATAAAGGCCTCTAAAGTCTTCCACGATTATATCAGCTGACGCTTCACAAAAACTTCGCTTAAAGGAGTGGCCACTCTGATTTGCAGAGGTCGAGAAAGACCATCCGTACTGCTTTAGCAGACGATGATGCCTGCTATCATTGATGATGCGAAATGCTTCGTCTTTTACCACATAGGTCCGCCGTTTACTTCGCCGCACTTGAGACCGGCGGCGCTTTGGGATACGCCCACCAGAGCTCTTGAATGCCTTAAGGTCGGCATAGACCTTTAAAAAAGACTTCGCCTGTGGGCGTTGTTTGATAGTCGTGAGTCTGGAGGCATCTTGTGAAAGAAGACCGACAGTCGTATCGGTCTGGGTCAGGAGGACCTTTTGCGTAGGGAAAGAGGCTGCCTGTGAGACACTTTTATCTTTAGTCATCTTTCTCTCCCCGGTCACGACTTAGTTACCTAAATAGTCCTGAAGGGCTTTAGGTCTATTCCATGCATTATCGTCCATCTGTGAAAGAGCATCGATAGTCGCACGCGCAGCACTCAGTGTCGTGAAGTAAGGGATGTTCCTTCTCAGGACTATTTGGCGGATCACAACCGCATCTTTCTTGGCAGTGTTATTATCAGAGGTATTGATAGCCATGGTGATATCACCATTTTTCATCATGTCTTCGATGTTTGGGCGACCTTCTGAGATCTTGAGTACAGCCTCACAAGGGATGCCGGCATCTTCGACTATTGTCTGCGTACCGCGGGTAGCTACCAGTTTAAAGCCATTTTTGTGCAGGCCTTCTGCGATCTCAGCAGCATGCTCTTTATCACTGTCGATGAAAGAGAGGAAACAGGTCCCCTTTGTTGGGATGATATTACCTGCAGCCATCTGTGACTTGGCAAAACTCACACCGAAGTTGGCGCTTATTCCCATGACTTCGCCAGTAGATTTCATCTCAGGGCTCAGTACCAGATCGGCACCATAGAGTTTGTTGAACGGGAAGACCGCCTCTTTGACAGAGGTGTGTCCTTTTAGACGTGGTTTAAGCAGTCCGTTCTCCTCCATGACAACATTATAGGTGTCATAGAACTTCAATGCATTGCGCAGAGGGTCACCCATCATGACACGGGTAGCTACTTTTGCCAGTGGCATACCAGTCGCTTTAGATACAAATGGAACTGTACGTGAAGCACGAGGATTGACCTCGATCAGATAGATCTCTTTTTTATAGATAGCATATTGGACGTTCATCAGGCCGATGACACCAAGCCCAAGTGCGATGGTCTTGGTCTGCTGCTCTACCTGAGCGATGAGGTCGGCAGAGAGGTTGATCGGAGGCAGTGAACAAGCCGAGTCTCCGGAGTGGATACCCGCCTCTTCAATATGCTGCATGACAGAGCCGATGTAGACTTCCGTACCATCACAGATAGCATCCACATCAAGTTCTATCGCCTGGTCAAGGAATCTGTCTACGAGTACTGGCGCATCATTACTGACGGATACGGCCTCATCCATATAGGTGTTTAGCTCGTTCTCATCATAGACGATACGCATAGCTCGGCCGCCAAGGACAAACGATGGTCGTACCAGTACCGGATAACCCAGTTTGGTGGCAACAGCAACAGCCTGCTCTTTAGTCGTGGCTAGGCCGTTCTCAGGCTGCTTAAGACCATGTTCCTCAACAAATGCAGAGAACTTCTCCCGATCTTCCGCAAGGTCGATGACACGTGCCGGAGTCCCGGCGATCTGTGCACCGATACTGGTAAGTGGATTGGCAAGTTTCAGTGGAGTCTGCCCGCCGAAGTGTACGATGATACCGTTAGGCTCTTCGTTCTCGATCACCTCACGTACATGTTCCAGATCGATAGGTTCAAAATAGAGGACATCAGAAGTGTCATAGTCTGTCGATACTGTCTCGGGGTTACAGTTGTACATGATAGTCTCTATGCCCATCTCTTTAAGGGCAAAGGCCGCATGGACACAGCAGTAATCAAATTCGATACCCTGGCCAATACGGTTTGGACCGCCGCCGAGGATCATCACTTTCTTACGGTCACTATCACGTTTTTTGACATCTGGTAGTCTGGTAATATTTGTCGTAGAGTAAAGGTACGGAGTAAGTGCTTCGAACTCAGCAGCACAGGTATCTACTTCATTGTACTCAAGGTGGACACCAAGGCGTTTACGTGCGGCGTAGACATCGTTTTCGTTAAGCGCATGTGAGCTGTTTTTAGTGATAAGCTGTGCGATCTTCTTATCGGAGAAACCATCGGTACGGATAGTGCGAAGACGCGTCTCATCATTTAAGATATCGAGATCGATACTCTGTTCAGCCGTGACGATCTCTTCGATCTGGTAAAGGAACCAAGGGTCTATCTTACTAAGATCAAAGAGGTCTTCGACACTCAGTCCACGACGGAGTCCCTCTGCGACATAAAGCATACGCTCATCATTAGGTCGGCGGATCTCATGGCGTATATGTTCCATATCACCTTGCATCTCGTCAAAACCGGAAAGGTCCGTCTCAAGCGAGCAGAGTGCTTTTTGCATAGACTCTTTAAAGGTACGACCGATCGCCATCACTTCACCAACAGATTTCATACTTGTCGTCAGGGTGTTCTCGGCTTCAGGGAACTTCTCAAATGTAAAACGTGGGATCTTGGTGACGATGTAGTCGATGACCGGTTCAAAACTCGCAGCAGTCCCTGTGATATCGTTGGTGATCTCATCGAGTGTATAACCTACAGCAAGAAGGGTAGCTACCTTGGCGATAGGGTAACCGGTGGCTTTAGACGCTAGTGCAGAAGAGCGTGAGACTCGGGGGTTCATCTCGATGACGATCATCCGTCCTGTCTTTGGGTCTACCGAGAACTGTACGTTAGAACCACCAGTATCGACACCGATCTCTCTAAGGATGTCAAACGAGGCGTCTCGCATCCGTTGGTACTCTTTATCTGTCAGTGTCAATGCCGGTGCGACGGTGATAGAGTCACCGGTATGTACACCCATCGGGTCAAAGTTCTCGATAGAACAGACGATGATACAGTTGTCTGCTTTGTCACGGATGACCTCCATCTCGTACTCTTTCCATCCCAGAAGCGACTCTTCGACTAAGATCTCTGAGATCGGACTCTCATCGAGACCACGCTGTGCAAGCATCTTATACTCATCGATGTTGTAAGCAACACCTGAACCGCCGCCGGCAAGCGTGAACGAAGCTCGGATGATGATAGGGAAACCTATCTCATCGGCTGCACGAAGGGCATCGTCCATATTATAGGCGTAACGAGAGTCTGGCAGGTCCATGCCAAGTCTGATCATAGCCTCTTTGAATGCCAGACGGTCCTCTCCTTTGTGGATGGCCTCGGGTTTTGCACCAAGAAACTCGACACCCTCGAGCATACCTTTCTTATGCATACTCATGGCAACGTTCAGAGCAGTCTGCCCACCCATGGTCGGTAAGACTGCATCGACGTTCTCGTTTTTAATGATCTCTGCGATCACCTCTTCTTTGATCGGCTCGACATAAGTACGGTCTGCGAACTCTGGATCGGTCATGATGGTGGCAGGATTGGAGTTTATCAGTACCACACGATAGCCAAGCTCTTTTAATGTCTTGACAGCTTGTGTTCCGGAGTAATCGAACTCTGAAGCCTGACCGATGACGATCGGACCGGAGCCGATAAGTAAGATGGTCTTGATATCTTCGCGTTTTGGCATTGTGACCCTTTGTACCCATAAAAATTTGCATATTATAGTGGAGAAGCCCTTAATGAATGGTGAAAAAAGGGGGTGTGGAAGCGACTGTTTTAGGGGGTGTTCCTAAAGCGGTGCTTGATTTGGTACGTACTGCTTGATAAGATGAAAATAGTCAGGCTGGTCGGGTAGATAATATGGCTGGATCTCAGCACTCTGGTAGCCTTCAGAGAGGGTGACAGAGAGGACTCTACCTACCTTCAGTCCGTAGAAAAATAGGTTGTCAAGACCTGAGGTGATGACCTCGTCCCCTTTATGGATGGGGATCCAGGTCGGGATGAACTTGACGAGAAGGTTCTCACTGTTGTTCGCATGGATGATCCCCGGTGCGTTCTTATCTCCGACGAAGACAGCATAAGAGCATTTTGGGTCTCCGTTAAGTAGTGCTACTGGTTGTTCATTGGATGCGACGACTATTCCGGCTGCTTGTCCATTATAGACAAGGCCATAGGTCCTGGAACGGTTGAAGTCATCCATCTGTAGTAGTAATTTTCGGTCATCACCAAACTTTGCGTAGGAGAGGACACGGACCAGTTCGACGTTGGCGTCAAGTATCAGATCGGATTCGTTGGCCTTAAGAAGGTTCTTGTGCTCGTTTCGTAACTGTAAGAGGAGAAGATGTTCACTCTTATAGGTCTTGAGCTGCTGCTTAAGTGTCCTGATCGTCTCTTTCTGGTAAAAGTGCTCATCGAAGGTCGCTTCTATGCTCTCAACAGTGTCAAAATAAGCTGATTTGGTGAAGGTGAGTATAGCCAGAAAAGGCCTTTGTGCGACCTCATTATAGAAGATCGCGACTCCGAAGAGCCCGGCAACGAGGAGCAGTGTAGGGAACAGCCCTCTATTCATACTCAAATAGTTCCTGAAGCAGATCGATCTCTTCGAGGGCACGTCCGGTGCCTTTTGCTACGGCGAGTAACGGCTCATCGGCGATAAAGACAGGTATCCTGACGATATCGGCAAGAAACTTATCAAGATGTCTGATCAATGCTCCACCTCCTGTGAGGATGATACCATGATTGACGATGTCACCGGCAAGATCTGGTGGCATACGTTCGAGTACGTCACGTAGTGCTTCACCGATCTCTTTTAGGGGCTCTTTCATCGCTTCACGGGCATCAGTACTGGTCAGCTCGATCGAGCTTAGCAGGCCTTCGACCTGATCACGTCCATTGATGATCATAGTCAACTCCTCATCGAGAGGCAGGGCATTTCCGATGTTGATTTTGATCTCTTCTGCGACACGTTCACCAATAAGCAGGTTGTATTTGCGTTTGACATAGTCGACAATGGCTTTGTCCAGCTTGTCGCCTGCGATACGGATCGACTTTGATATCACCAGTCCACCGAGAGAGACGACGCCTATCTCAGTAGTACCACCACCGATATCGACGACGAGGTTACCATGCGGTTCACGGATGTTCACTCCGGCACCGATAGCTGCGGCCATCGGCTCTTCGATCAAGAAGACCTCTCGAGCACCGGCAGAGAGTGCAGACTCCCGTACAGCTTTACGTTCGACCTGTGTAAGACCATAAGGGACACAGATGATGATACGTGGGCTGATAAGAGCAGAACGTCCATGCGCTTTTTCGATGAACTTACGGATCATCTTCTCAGTCATATCGAAGTCAGCGATCACCCCGTCTTTCATCGGACGGATGGCTTTGATATTGCCAGGTGTCTTACCGACCATCTCTTTTGCTTCATGTCCTACAGCTAGTACTTTCTGCTGACCGTAGCGCTCTGTCTTAACGGCGACCACAGAAGGTTCGTTGATGATGATTCCCTGACCTTTGGCTATGACAAGTGTGTTCGCTGTCCCTAGGTCAATAGCCAAGTCACTTGAGAAGAGACCGATAAGTTTGTTAAAGATCATGCACTTTTCCTATGCTGTTTTTTGTTTGTTCTGTTTGATATAGAGAGGCTTCTCACTGGAGTCGACGACCTCTTTTGTGATGACGACCTCATATCCACCATACTCTGGAAGTTCGTACATGATATCGATCATGATCTCTTCTAGAATAGCACGTAGACCCCGTGCTCCTGTCTTACGTTTGATGGCTTTGGCAGCGATAGCTGACAGTGCATCTTCTTCAAAAGTGAGTTCGACACTATCGATGGCAAACAGCTTTTTGTACTGACGTACAAGTGAGTTCTTTGGTTCAGTAAGTATCTGGACCATATCCTCCTCGCTGATCTCGTTGAGCGAGGCGATGATAGGCAGACGACCAACAAGTTCGGGGATAAGTCCGTAGCTTATAAGGTCATCAGGTTCGACCATGTCGAGTGTGGCTTCTTGCTCATCTTTGGTCTTTTTATCGTGACCGAAACCAAGGATATTGTTACCCTGTTTGCGTTGGATGATATCGGTCATACCGTCAAAGGCTCCACCGCAGATGAAGAGTATGCCGGAAGTGTCGATCTGTAAGAAATCCTGATTAGGGTGTTTACGTCCGCCTTTTGGAGGGATGTTTACCTGTGCACCTTCGATGATCTTCAAGAGTGCCTGCTGTACACCTTCACCTGATACATCACGGGTGATAGAGCGGTTCTCACTCATACGTGAGATCTTATCGATCTCATCGACAAAGACGATACCCTGCTGTGCACGCTCGACATCACCATCAGCAGCTTGCATCAGACGGGTCAGGATGTTCTCGACATCCTCACCGACATAACCGGCTTCAGTCAGACTGGTGGCATCAGCTATGGCAATAGGGACATTAAGTACACGAGCGATGGTCTGTGCCATCAAGGTCTTACCACTTCCAGTAGGACCTACGAGCAGGACATTGGATTTGGCGATCTCAGTGTCATCCTCGACTGCATCATGTTTGAAGATACGTTTGTAGTGGTTGTAGACAGCGACAGAGAGCAGCTTACGAGCGCGCTCCTGACCGATGATGTACTCACTCAAAAACTCATTTAGCTCTTTTGGAGTCATCAGTTGGGTCACTGCATCGACAAGTTTGTTATCTTGTTTCTCATCTTCATCACCAAACATGATCTTGTAGGCGGAAAAGACACAGTTCTTACAGATGTAGACCCCGTTTCCGGCGATGAGCGGGTTCTCCTCGCTCTCTTGTGCTTCACAAAAGCTGCAATGTCTATGGATCATTTTTGTCTCCTTTCAGTATCGATATCTCTTCTCTCAAAAGGAATACCACGTTTGGTCTTTAATACAAAATCGCAAAGGTTCTTTACGTAGGGGCTCTCACTGCTATCAAAGAGTGCCTGAGCACTCTCCTTGAGCGGCTGTCCTGATTCGAACAGATCACGATATGCCGATTTTAGTGCATTGATATCTGAACGCTCTACCTGGCGGCGCAGACCCGTGAGGTTTAGTCCCCGAAGTCCGGCGCGGTTGCCTTCAGCCATACAGTAAGGCGGGACATCCTGTGCGAGTGCGGATGCGCCCCCTATCATGGCATAGTCGCCTATATGGACGAACTGGTGGACCGGTGTCATACCGCCTATTACGGCATGATCTCCCATCTCCACGTGACCGGCAAGCGTAGCGGCGTTGGCCAAGATACAATGATCACCGATGATGACATCATGCCCGAGGTGGACATAACCCATAAAAAGGTTGTGATCACCGATGATAGTCTTTCCACCACCGCCTTTAGTACCCGGGTTAAAAAGGGTGAACTCGCGGATGGTGTTGTCATCACCAATGATAAGTTCTACGTCCTCTCCTGCAAATTTCAGATCTTGAGGGATGGAACCCAAGACGGCGTGCGAGAAGATATGGTTGTTCTTGCCGATGGTCGTCTTTCCATAGATGCAAGCCCCCTGATCGATGACGGTACCGGCACCGATAGTCGACTCAGCAGAGACAAAACAGAATGGGGCGATCGTGACATCGTCAGCGATCTTCGCACCGTCTTCGATAACGGCTAAAGGAGAGATCTTGCTCAAGTCAGGCCTTATTTGTCGACTATCATAGCTTTGAGTTCAGCTTCTGAGACTAGGACATCGTCCACATAGGCCATGCCTTTGAGCATCCAGATAGAACCTTTGTTCTTGATGACACTGACACGGTACTCTAGGCGGTCACCCGGACGGACAGGACTTCGGAACTTTGCCTTATCGATACTCATGAAGTAGACGACTTTTTGTGCAGCTTCCTCTTCAGTCATGTCACCCATGCTTTTGAAAGCGAGGATACCGCCAGCTTGAGCCATACCTTCAAGGATCATCACTCCCGGATAGATAGGGTGGCCAGGAAAGTGACCCTGAAAGATCGGTTCGGCGATAGAGACGTTTTTGAAACCGATAAGTGACTCGCTTGGTGTAAGCTCTGTGACCCGGTCAAGTAGCAAAAATGGGTAGCGGTGAGGGATTATCTTTTGGATCTCGACAACGTCTAACATGTACATAAGCCTTTATATGTGAAAAATTAGTTTATTCTATCGAAGAAATAGTTAAAAAAAGATTTCCAATATATTATCAAGGGTGATATCAAGACGAGGGATATAAGAGTGGTAACAAACTTTTTAGTAGCTATATAGAGTCTGGAAAGAGAGAAGTATAAGTGTATATTATTGTTTCTGTCTGTTTTAGAAGGTGTGTTCTAGTCGTTTGAAAGGGCTCTGATGACTACTCTATGTGTCCAAAATAGAAGTCAAGTTTGACAAAGAAGCGGTAGTTGGGTTCGTAATCATAGACAATGCTGTAGTTGACACCGGGTGAGACCTCATAAAAAAACCATTTTCTAAATATGCTTTGTCGCCAGGTGAGTGAGGTGAGATAGTTGTTGATACCACCATAGGTGTCTGTCTCCGCGGGTTCGATAGAGTCATCAGTGACGTACTCATATTTGGTGTTACCAAAAAAGGCCTGGGTCAGTTGCAGTCCGGTCTTTGGTGCTGGTGTCCAGAAAAGATGTAATGCTCCAAGATAGTCCATACCCTGCTGTCGGGACTCGGTACCGCGACCAAGCTCTATTCTTAAGAGCGTCGTGTCGATAAGTGGGGTGTCGATGTAGACTTGTGTCTCTTCTTCAAAATCATCTTTGAGTGAGTATTGAAACGTCTGAACTGGTTCGACCGTCCAGAGCTCTGTCTTATGGGTCATCGAGTAGCGGGCACGTGTAAAGGGATAGATGCCACTGATACCAACAGAGTATTTCGAGTCTATCTTCTCGGTCAGAGGGGTAAAGAAGTCCAGGCCTAGTTCCGGTCTTCTCTGCGCCTCGTCTTCTTCATCGAGGAACTCTTTGACATTGTCCTGATCGCCGCTGATAAAGAACTTGATGTTCTCTTTACTTCGGCTAAGTGCCAGACTGGCTTTAAGCCGAAGGTTGAACTTTGAGTCATCTTTGGAGTTGAGTCGGGCTTCTGTCCTGACTCGGACGAAAGACGCTTCCGTCTCATCAAGAAATTTTTGATTTTGGAAAAAAGTGTCGACCCCTTGCGATGTGATCTCATCATCAGCTATTGTAGAGTCATCGATGTCTTTGGAAGCTGTTGTATTGTTATCGGGATCTTGATACTTCCTGATCCTCTCATCTAGGTCCTTATCGATGTAAGTGGACCACTTTATCACCTGATCAGAGAGCTCTTTATGTTTTGTATCGACATAACTCTCATCTTCTATGACCTTTTGTCCCTGTTCATCGGCATGTAGAGTGATAAATAGCAAAAAAAGTGATACCGCTAGACGTGATGACAAAGAGAGACCTTGAAAAATATTTGTATCAAGTCTAGCACTTTTTATGGAAGATACGACTAAAAGAAGTAAGTACGGTCATATTTTTCACTGTTTTCGAAGATGAGATATGATTTTGGGACTATCCGCTATAATCATCGCTTTAAAATTCATAAAAAGGGTAAAGATGTCTATATCACGTAGATGGATCACGATCCTGACACTTTCGACGATAATCATGTTCGCCTCAGGGTGTGGAGGGGAGACTGGAGGTAAGCCAGATGTCTCTTTGAGCGAGACTTACTGGAGACTTTCCAGTCTCAATGGTGCAGAAGTAGTCTCACCGGAGAAGCAACGTGAGGCCCATCTTGTCTTAAAAGCTAAAGAGATGCGTGTGGCAGGTTCTGGTGGATGTAATCGTATCATGGGAGGTTACAAGCTTGATGGACACTCTCTGAGTTTTACACAGATGGCCGGCACGATGATGGCTTGTCCAAATATGGATGAGGAGCAGCGTTTTTTAAAAGCTTTAGGCACAGTCAACAGCTTTAGTATCAGTGGCGAGACGATGCAGATGTCAAAAGATGGTGATGTCATCTTGGAGTTTCAAGCAGTCGCTTTACAATAAAAGCGTCTCTCTGTCGTGATCAGAAGTCGACAGTGAAACCGATTCCGAGATTATACCCCTCCAGACCGCCGGACTTGACGGTACTGACTTCAAGAAAAAAACGTTCAGCCCAAGTCGGGCTGTTCTGCGTATACCAATAGGCTACTGCACCGACTGTACTGTAAGCCTCAAATCCGACCACATCGACGATATCACCGCCTAGGTAGTGACCATAGAGATAGCCTTCGAGTGTCAGATACATATCATCATAGGAGTAGAGTCTTGGTGACTCTACTCCGGCTCCAAGGGAAGTGACGCTTGCCTGGGTCGAAAAAGAGGCCAGTTCGTCAAAGTTGAAACCAGCCTTGGTCTCATAAAGCTTATAACTCAATCTTGCATAGGGATGAGATCCCTCATACTCTGTATGATACTCAAACTGTGTCAGCAGTTTATAGGTCAGGTTATCGTTAAACTTCCCATTAAAGAAACCCACGATGGCATCGCCAATATCATCATCAGGCTCACGAAGCGTTATACCGGTGCGAGAGTAGATGAACTCTATGCCAGCGAGTATGTCTATACCGTAGTCGGTCTTATAACGCAGGCCAAATCCAAGACCTCCCGTATAGGTCTGGAGCTGATTGTCATACTCAAGTCTTTCAGACTCACTTCGGTCTGTATCTACTTCTATGGACTCATATAAAGAGGTCTTGCTGTAACCGACGTTACCGACTATAAAGAAGTTCATCTTCTCATCGTAGGGGGCGAGGTGGTAGATAAAAGGGAGGTGGGCGACGTTCATCTCTGCACCGACATTGGTAAAGCGGTAGTGTCCGGAGCTTAGACCCTCTTGTGAGGTAAAGACCATAAGTGCATTGATATTTGCCTGATAGGCTCTTGTCGCAATATCCTCAGGTGTGTCGGCGCTATGGCTGAGGCTTAAAGATAAAAGAAGTAGCAGCCATATCCGCATGGAAAGTATGATCGCTTCTCTAGGGAGCAGAGACTAGTAGTCTTAACTGCTCTTTTGTGTCTTCATAGACCTTCGCATCAAGTTTAAGCGTCAATTTTCCTTCAGGGATACTCTCGACGACTATGATGGGTGTCAGGTCAAACGACTCTTCTGTCAATAGCTTGCGTAAACGCTGCTCATCAGCTTGCGATGGTGGTGAGAAGATCAGTTCAGTGAGCGTGGTATGACTTGTCTTTAACAAACTGTTAAATGTTGAAAGCGTGATAAAACGGATCTCTTCGCGGTTCATATAGTGGACATCATCGATAGCGTATTCGATCTTTCCTTGTGCTCGTTTTCGTGGAAGAGTGGAGTAGGTGATGGCATGAGCGGGGATCACCTCCTTTTTACCTTTTATCAGGGTGCAGGAGAACTGGCGATAGTTAAGGAACTTCTGCTTGATGATACGATAATCGGTGCCTTTGTCTTCGAGTCTCATCCGCTCCTCATACATAGCAATACGCTCTTCGATGGAGGCGGGAAGGATCTGATTGGAGATCGGTGAGAACATCTCATCCATCAGCCGATCCTGGCTATTGCGTTGCATACTCAAGCCATAGAGGCAGCCGCAGTAGTCCTGTCGGTAGAGCTGCTGCTCTTTAGTCACTCGGCTTTGGTCCTGTGTACCGCCATTGGCTCGGTAGTCGACAAATACGAACTCGACACCATGCTCTTTCTCAAAGGCCTCACCGCTGTGCTTGAGCTGCTCTTGAGACTTTAGTGGACTGACTAGCAGCGTAGTGGTCATGCTCTTCTCACCAAGTTCAAGTGCTTTGTGTGCGCTTACCTCAAAACGTTTGTCGAAACAGACTTCACAGCGCTTGCCTTTTTCGGGTTCGTTCTCAAGTCCGCGTACTGCTTCCATCCAGTTCTCCAGATCGTATTCACCTTCGATGAGCTCGATACCGAGCTTTTTACAGGAGCGTTGGACATCAAGATAACGTAGACGGTATTCAGAATAGGGGTGGATGTTGGGATCGTAAAAGAACCCGGTAAGCTTTTCTTGGGGGTACTCTTTTTGTAGTCTTTCTAGAAAGAAGTGGCTGTCGACTGAACAGCAGATATGTACTAGCAATACTTTGCTTTGGTAGTAGTAAGGGGGAAAGAAAAAAGAGGGAAGAGGGAATGGTCGTAAGCGGAGGAAAGTCTATCTCTCTTTAGCCGCTTACTTCCCATCTCTCTCTTTCCTTCTTATCGCTATGCGCGTTCTGCCAGGATCTCGACGGTCTCGATCTTGTCTTGACCTTCGACACTGTCAAGGACTGCCATAGAGTCTGCATCATCCTCTTCGATACCACCGTAGACAGTGTGTACGCCATCAAGGTGTGGACAAGGGACGAAACAGATAAAGAACTGTGAACCGCCTGTGTTTGGACCAGCATGAGCCATAGAAAGTGTACCTTTGACATGTCTGTGTGTGTTTAGTGCTGTCTCACAAGGGATAGCAAATCCTGGACCGCCTGTACCTGTACCAGTCGGGCAGCCGCCTTGCGCCATAAAGCCCGGGATGACACGGTGAAAATCAAGACCGTTGTAGTAACCGTCATTGACCAGTGTTGCGAAGTTAGCGACAGTATTTGGTGTCTCATCTCCATAAAGCTTTATCCAGATAACACCTTTAGAAGTGCTCATCTTTGCCCATTGAAATGCTGCCATCTCTTCAGCAGTGTAGTCGTATGTCTTTAGTTCTGAACGTCCAAACATTAATATCTCCAGTGATTTTAGTTGCGCAATTATATTCTATCTTTCTTAATATGTTTTGTGTTTTGCTCCAAGTTCAAGATCAGGAAATAAAAAACTCAGTATAATCACGAAAATTTATCAGGTGAGGTCTTTATCGTGCCAACATATATATTTGGACATACGAATCCCGATAGTGATTCGATCGTAGGGGCTATCTCTTTAGCCTATCTTAAAAACCAGTTGGGTGAAGAGTGTGTGCCGACCCGTCAGGGAGGCATCTCAGCCGAGACAGAGTTCATATTGGACAAGTTTGGTGCAGACGTCCCGGAGTTAAAGACATCTTACGCAGGTGAGAACGTCTATATTGTCGATTTCTCAGACTTGGGGCAAGCCCCGAAAGATATTATGGACGCGACGATACTTGGTATCTATGACCACCATAAACTTGGGGACTTGACGACTTCTACTCCGCTTGAGTGCTGGATCCGTCCTATTGGATGTTCCAATACCGTGATCAAAGAGGCTTATGACTACCATGGTGTAGAGATCCCAAAAGAGATCGCCGGTATGATGATGTGCGCCATCTTAAGTGATACCGTCATCTTCAAATCCCCTACTTGTACAAAAGTAGATACTAAAGCCGTCAAAGAGTTGGCTGTCATCGCAGGTATCGAGGATTATAAAGCCCTTGGTATGGAGATGTTTATCGTCAAGTCTGCTGTTAAAGGTTCGACGCCGAGAGAGTTGACGACTCGAGACTACAAAGAGTTTGCTATGGGTAGTGAAAAAGTAGGGGTAGGACAACTTGAAGTAGTCGATGTAAGCGTTTTTGATGAGTTGAAAGATGATCTCTTTACCGATATGAAAGCACTTAAAGAGGAGAGTGGACTACACAGTGTCATCATCCTTCTGACAGATATCATGAAAGAGGGCTCACAACTGCTTGTAGTCAGCGATGATGAGAGTAAGGTCGAGTCTGCTTTTGAGTGTAAGTTAGAAGGCTCTGAAGTCTGGCTTGATGGTGTGTTGAGTCGTAAAAAACAGGTGATCCCTTTTCTACAACCACAGTTCTAAGACACTAAAAAATATCTTAAGCCTCTCTGGAAATGGAGAGTCTTAGGAGTGCTGACCCTTGGCACTCTCCACTATGACTCCCGAACTGCGGAGGCAAAGCCTTCCGATTCCAAAGCTTATAGAACGATCATGACTCTTGACTTAATGGTCTCTAAGGGTAAACGCCCCTGATGACCGGCTTATTCTCCTAAAGAGAACACATTTGAAAGTGTGTTGATATAGTTGAAGTAACCGACGATCGCGACCGCTTCGATGATCTGAGACTCACTGTAACCGAGTGCTTTGATATGATCAATATCAGATTTTAAGATCTTATAGTTATCTTTTTGAGAGCTGCGGACACAAAATCGAAGCAGCTCTTTCTCCGCTTCACTAGTATGAATAGCATCAATACCTTCCGCTCCAACAGCTGTAGTAATAATTGTTTTACCAAGTGCCATCCCTTCAATAATTTTAATCCTCATACCACTTCCAACGAATAAAGGTACTACCATTACATCATTTTCTTGAATAAATTGCAATGCATCATCTACTTCTCCAACTATGTTTACATTTTTTTGTTTCCAATCTTTTATCCATTCTGGCATTCGTTTTCCTGCAAGATTAAATTTTAATGTAGCATTTTTTTCTATTATTCTACTCCATACATTTTCTAAAAACCATTTTATTCCTTCTTGGTTGGGAGCCCAATCCATACTTCCTATATGAAAAAAATTGACAACTTTCTCCACCTCTTTCGGCTGAATTAACTGAGTTAGATCA
>JADGEC010000164.1 GCA_016744575.1 Sulfurimonadaceae bacterium
GTATTCCGCAGCTCTGGTCTGTTTTGCGATGCGCGGTAAGCCGAGGTTTGGGGCAAAATAGATGACTATGACGGCGATGATACCTAAGGAGAGTGCCAGAAAAGGGAACTGCCGCCTTTTGAATATAGCAGTCAAAGGCAAGAGAAACATCATAAAGATCAGACTCATCTGATAGGTATTGACAACAGCAAACTCGACTATCTCACCACCGTCATTTATATTTACGACACTCCTTTTTGTTGCAAATAAGTTATCAAGAAAGGGGGCTGCGGCTCCAAAGTCCTGAGGAAGACCATACTTCAACATGGATAAGACCCACAGATTTCCAAAGATAGAGGCGATGATCACTATTAATATGCCCCGTCCGAACATCTTCCACTTGACTAGTCCAAAGACGATGGCAGCAAAAAATATAAGGAGGTCGACTGCAACGAAATAGAAGGCACCACCCCCATGAAAGGTGAACATCAAGAGGATGGTCATGCCATATAGCAAGAGATAGACATTTTTCTTTGTAAGGGCCCAACTACTCATGAAATAGATGTTGAGCAGAAAGAACGAGGAGGCAAACTCGTAGGCCAGTCCTCCGGCATAACGTTCATAGGGGATGTGAGCGATAGAAGTCAGGTCAAGGTGTATCTGCTCAGGAGTATAGTCACTTAGCCAGGAGAGATAGAACTTTAGTCCAGACCAGCTTATAATAGGTGGTGTATCTGTCTTTGCAAGTAGACCCAAAAAGATGTCAGCAGCCGGAGAGAGAAAGACTATCCCGAACAAGATCAGGCTAAAGAGGGCACTATAGGGTGAAGCTGTCACTTTATAGACGACATAGTAAAGACCGAAAAGCACGAAGAGGATAAGCAGTGCAGGGTAGATGTTGAACAAGACGATCGAGTCGATGTTGGTGATCTTCTGTAAGAAGAAGACGAAGGTGGCTTGCCCGTAGAAGTCAGCTCCAAAGGTCTTGCCATCGGCGAAAAGTATATTGTTGTTCAGTGAGGCGACCCACTCGACGAATTGAGCGGTATCAGGGACTGCGTCAGCATAACTGATGAAACCACCCAAAGCAAGTGTATAGGTGATGTAACCAAATAGTGACCAGGTCAGGACCCGTCGGACCATCACTACATAAGAGATGTTCTCAAATCGTTCAAATAGTGAAAAGGTGTACCTGATCGAGGGGTCTTTCCATCGAATATAAAAATTATCGAGAAGATCAAGGATGTAGATAAGGAGCTCACGTGATCGGTCTCTAAATCGTTCAATGAGACTTTGCTTATCAAAGTAGTGCAGAGAGATGGCCTTGATCAAGAGTAGCAGTAGTAGGAAAAGTGGCATGGAAAAGATATGAAGATAGGTCAGCAAAGGAATAGTCGTCATGATGAAAGTCAGCATATAGATGATGTTGAACAGTATTTTATCGAGAGTATTATGGATCTGAGTCTGTGGAAAGATATGTCGCGGGACCCAGTAGAAGAAGATAGCACTCATGAGTGCTAGTCTGAGGAAACTCCATAAAGAGACCTGAAATACTTCACTCATTATCGCTGTATTGATAAGCATAGGTTAGTCGACTCTTTTTCTGCTTAGTTCTTTACCTGATGGAAGATACAGGTGCGCATATAGGCACCCGGATAGTCCATCTGTAAACGTTTGAGATCTTCAAAAGCATCTTTGTCAGACCCATACATACCGACACGGCCAGAGTAGTATTTCCCACTCTTCTCGACACGGGCGTCCGCAAAACCATCAGCCTTCTCTATCTCTTTATAGGCACCGGCTTTGTTACTATAACTGAAAAGCTGGATACAACGTCCTTTTGTCAGGACTGTCGCTTCCGGTGTTGTTGTATTTTCTGGTGTGACAGTCTCTTTTGGTGTATCGATTGTATCACCCATTGTCTTTGATGTATCTTCGTCATAGGATGGATTCTCATCCGGAACACGCAAGACACAAGTACGCATATAGGCACCTGGGAAATCCTCCTGTATACGTTTGAGGTCTTCGCGTGCCTCTCTGTCTGAAGCATACATCCCGACACGTCCGACATAATAGCTGCCGGGCTTTTCGACACGTGCTTGTGTGAATGCACGGACTTTTTCAATATCTTTGTAGGCACCAGCTTTATTACGGTAACTGAAAAGCTGGATACAACGTCCTTTAGTCAATGTCATCGCCTTAGGGACGTTCTGCTCTTGAGTAAGCCTAGGTAGCTTCTCTTTCACAATAATAGGCGTAGATATCTTAGGAGTAATACTCTCTTTATTTGAGATGGCATCATCAATAGAGTCAAGCATCTGCTTCGATGTCACTGGGCTTCTCTTGGACTCTACTTGTACTGTACTCGGTACATTTAGGACACAAGTACGCATATAGGCACCAGGATAGGTCTGTTGTAATCGTTCAAGATCTTCGCGTGCCTCTTTATCTGATGCATACATCCCAACACGTCCGAAATAATAGTTCTTACTCTTCTCAACACGTGCATGCTTAAAAGCTTGAGCCTTTTGAATGTCTTTATAGGCTCCGGCTCTGTTTCTATAAGTGAAAAGCTGGATACAGCGCCCATTCTTCAATACACTCTTAGTCGATGTGCTGTTCTCTTGAACAGGTGAGGTCGCTGCTTTATGCTCGATTGTATCATCCATGGTCAAGAGAGTGTATTTTGATGGTCTTTCATCTTTTGATGCTGTTGTCTGTTCATTGACGGGGACATCATAGACACAAGTACGCATATAGGCACCCGGATAGGCAAGTCGTAACTGCTTAAGGTCTTTACTAGCATCTTTGTCAGAGTTATACATCCCAACACGTCCGACATAGAAGTCTCCGATCTTCTCGACACGTGCAAGTTCATGTTTACTTGCTTCTTTGAGTGCTTTATAGGCACCGGCTTTATTGCGATAACTAAAGAGTTGGATACTACGTCCTTTTGTCAACGTAGTCGCCTTCTGTACTATGACCTCTTTCTCAGGCTTCTTCTCTTCGATGTTTTTGTCTGCTATGATCGTAGTATCAGCTTTACGCATCTCTTTAAGTGTCTTAAGCAGTTGCCAGCGTAGTATCTCACCATCTCTGTAGGCATCATAAGACTCAACAGGAAGCATTGAGACGATATTACCCTTGCCATATTTTGCTATACTCAGCATCGTCTGACCGGCGCTGTTTTTGATATGATCCTCACCTTCGATGATGAAGAAGGTCTGAGATGCTCTTTTAAGATCAAGTTGAAGTGATCTGATGTTATCAAATGAGGCAGTGGTGTCTAGTCGATCAAAGACGATACTCTCTTTATTCACAGTATCAGAGAGTGAATAGTGTACCGACTTGACCTCACGACCAAGAAAACGTTGTTTCTGAGAAAGTCTTCTTTCCGGACCAATCTCGCTTCCTGTAGAGTATACTCCATTCTCGACCCAGAACATACCGCCTTGTTTGATCCACTCTTTGAGTATCTCCTGCTGTCCATCTGAGAGGTTATAGGTATAACAGAGATTGACAAAGAGGTCATCGCTTACATCTTTATAGTCTTCGATCCAAATCGCTTTGATATAGATGACATCAAGCAGCTTTGGTGCCAACTGAAGTGACCAGATATCAACTTTGTCTAAACTGCTTGAACGTAAGTCTGGTCTGTTTTTGGCATAGAACTCCGGAGAGAAATGACCTTTAAAGTCATTGGAGACACTACTTGATATAAATGGGAACCCTTCAAATAACTTGTTTTTCTGATCAAGTGGTTCGATGATGTTTTGAAGTTTTATGTCATATATATAGGTATTGTCTGCTTCTGCGAGCTGCTCATCAAAATCAGAAGATTGATGTTGTGCACAACCTTGAAATAACATGGCTGTTGTAAAGATCGCAAAAAGTACTGATTTCATAGTCGACTCCTAATAAGCTGAATAGTCGTGATCATCAAGATCACTAAGTGTCTCCGGTACGGATAGAGACCAAAATAGTCTCAAGACACTCGCTCTTTTGTCTTGTTAATAAATATTAATTATTAACAATTATGAACGTATTGTGGCATACGCATACATAAAATAACCTTAAGTATCAGAATATAACAGTAATAAACTATGAAGAAAGTTGTGAGATCGCACCAGCTGACGAGAGTGTGCCAGTTGGCCTTGGTCAGATGATGTGGTTAAAGGGTCTTAGTATGCAGAGTAGTAGTAGTAGTCAAGTCTTTTGAACATCTCTCGGATAGATCGGTAGGTCATGACCCATAAGATGATCGATCCAGCGAGGAGACCGAAGACGGCGTATTCGTAGCCAAAGGCCCTGCTAAGGATGATACCGATGAAAAAATTACCAAAAAGGGCATAGCCTACAGACTTTACCGGTATATGGTGGCGTGAGAGTGAGAACATGAACAAGATGTTCATCAGACTGTTGACAAGTAGGAAATAGGAGACAGATGCTACAAAGAATATATACATCGTCGGTTGTTGAAGGAAGTTCTCCAAGAATTCGATGTGGTATGTGATATAGAGACCATAGATGAAAAAATAGGTCAGGATGACGATCGCAAGGGAGAAGAGGGTAAAGAAGAGATTGAACTTTTTAAAGAAGGCATAGATCTCTTTTGTGAACTCCTCCACGTTGTTAAAACTGACTTTAGTCACCCGGTCATTGACCCGGTACATGAACTCGGCAATACTGACCTCTGTGATACCCATAAGAAATATCAGTGCGATCAGTGCCCAGTCCAGTCCGAGTTCGTACTGGACGTTGAACCAGATGACATAAGGGTTTGTAGTACTTTGGGCACTCCAGGCGACAATACGGTCGATGACTAAGAAAGTAAAATAGAATAGACCATAACTGTAGTAAGGAAGCAGTGAATAGAACAAGATCGACGGCTTTGGCAGGATAGAGCCCTCTGCCGAACTGTTCTTGTCTTTAAGCCGCAGCAGTTTTAGCAGGGCAGCAGCCATGACGATGATGTTCAGTCCGATGAGACCAAAGATCTGAGACATCGGTAGAGAGAGATGCATGACACTATGAAGGATATAGACAAAGAACAGCCCCAGAAAGGTAAGTACTACTATAGAGAGGTAGTCCTCAAACATATAAAAGATAGAGAGACTTAGAAAAAATAGTGACAGCAGCAGGTAATAGGTCGCAGCGACACCAAACATAGCTGCCGGATAGACATCAAAGAAGAAGTTGATGAAGGTCAGGAACAGCAGCAGGAGTATGACCAATACTACGCCGACAGCATAAAGGACAAGAGAGACGTTCCGTGCCAGTGTGAACTCATCGAGCTTGAGGTAAAAGAGCCCTTTACGTCCGATCGCCTGTGCAGACCCCCCGGTGACGATCAACGCAGCGAAAGTACCGAGAGAGATAGCAGTCGCCCGCTCCAGATCAGAGTGCATCGACGACCATATGGCGTAGCCGACCGCCAAGGTGAAGATGATCTGGACCAGCATCGGAAGCGAGAATGCCAGACCTTTGATGTAGTTATGTATAAATCGTCTGAAGATACC
>JADGEC010000165.1 GCA_016744575.1 Sulfurimonadaceae bacterium
TACTGACCGTTTTTAACACAATCAGCGACCATCTCAGCATGGAACATAGCGTAAGTAGAATCAGGGACAACAGCGACACACTCTACTGCAGCTCCAGTTCTATCCCACTGCTTACCACCTTCACGAACAACAACTGGCATCGAAGCATCGATGATGACATCATTAGATGCATTGAAGTTTGATGTTCCCTTATCAGAATCGACCATAGCAAGTTTAGGAGAATCTGACTCAAGTGCTGCTAAGAAGTCTGCTTTGATCTCAGCTTCTTTAGCGTGACCAGCGATCTTCTTCTCTAAGTCAGACATACCTTGGTTAGGGTTGACATTCAATTCTGCAAAAGTATCTGCATGTTTAGCAAACACATCACTAAAGAACGCAACAAAGCCGTGACCAAACATGATTGGGTCAGAGATCTTCATCATCGTTGCTTTAAGGTGTAGTGACCATAAGACATCATTTGATTTAGCATCTGCGATCGTCTTCTTGTAAAAAGTATTAAGTGCAGCGATAGACATATACGTACCATCAAGGATCTCACCATCAAGAGCGTCAACAGTGGTCAACTCTTTACCATTAAGCGCGATAGTGACTTTTTGTGCTTTTGCGACTGTAACTGATTTCTCGTTACCAAAAAAGTCTCCATTACCTTCCATATGCGCAACATATGATTTAGGGTTTTCTGGAAATGCACGTAGTTTATGTGGGTTCTTTTGAGCAAACTTCTTAACGGCTGCTGCAGCACGTCTATCTGAGTTTCCTTCACGAAGGACCGGATTGACCGCTGAACCTAGACATGTGTTATATTTAGCACGGATCGCTTCTTCATCAGCGTTTGCCGGGTTTTCTGGGAAATCAGGAATATCATTACCTTGAGCTTGAAGCTCAGCGATACACTCTTTCAGCTGACCAATAGAAGCAGAGATATTTGGCAGCTTGATGATGTTACCATCTTCTTCTAGAACGACTTCGCCTAGTTTAGACAACTTGTCTTCTGCAAGTCCCATAGCTGCAAGGACTCTTCCTGCAAGTGAGATGTCACTTGTCACGACTTCAACGCCTGCTGCTTGAGTAAATGCGTTTACTATAGGTAATAGCGAGTATGTCGCTAGGGCTGGTGCTTCGTCGATTACTGTCCAAATGATCTTTGACATTCTTATTCCTCAGGTTAAAATTTACGTGGTCATAATAACACTAAGCTTATGAATATTATTATATTTTGAGGGAAAGCTAAAAGAGATTAACGAAGGTGTTTCATTTAGTAGCAGCCTTAATATTGCGTAAGTGTGTAGAATAGTAACGTGCATACCGATGCTTCCCACCTTTGGATTTAACAAAATAGAGATAATCACTTTTTGCAGGAAAGATCGCAGCTTTGATGGCACTGAAGCTGACATTGCAGACTGGCATAGGAGGAAGCCCCTTATACATATAGGTATTGTAGTGACTCTCATCTTTACGTATGCGCGCAGCCGTCACAGCTACATGCGAATATTTTCCGTAGTTAAGCGTCCCATCCATCTGTAGCTTCATCCCCTTCTTCAAGCGGTTATGGACTACAGAGCTGACCATCGTCATATCATCCTCATCCGCTGCCTCCTTCTGTATGACAGAGGCCATCTTTACATATTGAAACCATTTCTTCTTGTTAAAAGTACCAAAGACTTTTTTAGACCAAGCCTGCATCTGCTTTTGAGATCGATTTAAGAGTGACCGTATCACCTCCTGCTCACTCATGCCTAGAGGTAACTTATAAGTATTAGGTACAAGTGCCCCTTCCGGCATGGGAGAGAGTCGTTCAAAGTGATCGTTAAGCTTGATGACGTCGAGGTCCATCACACTCGCAAGTTGCTGCAAGAAGATATAAGTGGTCTCCCCGGGGATCAATGTCACATCCTTCATCGCCGCTTTCTCAGTCGTTATCTTGTAGATGAGATCAGCATGTGAAAGCGGTTTGTCACCGACAGAGATCCACCCCTGTTGAGGCATACCTGTAAATCGCAATAAGTAACCATCTAGCGGTGAGACGTCGACCTCTTTGTAAGCAAGGTATGTTATTATTCGGGTGATTGATCCCTGCGGGATATAGAGTACTTTTGATGTCGTTACAGGGAGGTTTAAATAGTAGATGAGTGATACTGCCATTATCAAGATCATCTCAAAGACCCATGTCGCTATCGTTACAGTTCTCTCTATCATCGGCTTGACTTCTCTATTGATTTTTTTGACACTACAAGAAGGTATCGTAGTCGAGCGGCTACTGCTGCCCGGTTTTAAGATCGAACAATTATACATAAAATGGAATGAAAAGCTATCATTGACAGCTGATGAGATCATCATTACCAAAAGTAACAGTGAACCGCATGACAAGTTTGATCCCGATCTGGTCCGAAAGCTCTTCGGAAGCATCAAATACTTTGAAGCATGGGTAGAACATATCGCCATCGATAAGATGCTGATCGACGATAATGATGTGATGTTTAGTTACACACATGGTGAAGACGCCACTATCACATTAGACTCTCCCGTCTTAAAAGCTGATGCCAAACTGAGATGGGATGAGCCCTACTTCCTTGCAGACCTGACACTTCTGGACATCCAACGTGATATCGAGATCAAAGGGACATCGGTAGTAGACCTTGATCAGTTTGTCTCTTACTCCAGACTAGACATCATCCCTGCCAAAGCAGCCGAACTCACACTCTACCTTGAAGCAGACCAGGAGGCACTCTCTTTTGCTACGGTCTCAAACCGTCCTATCACAGACCTGCGACCAATAGTCGATCTCTTTGGCCTGCACGAGCAGGTAACGCCATGGATAGTCGATTACAGCTTTGGAAGTACGTTTGAACTGCATACTCTCACTGGTAATATGCGTTATGACGATCCTGGTCAGCTTATGGATACACTTTATGCCCATGCCACCTATAAGGACTTTATCTATAAGTTTCAATCAGGACTTCCACCTATAAGGACCTCTCACACCGAATTCATCTTTAAAGAGGGGGTCCTTGATATCTTGCCAAGAGACTCCTACTATCGTGATCATCGCATGCAGGACAGTTGGCTGGATATCGACTTCAATCCTGAACACGGGCCAGTCCTTAATGCCTACATCACCACCACGACACAGTTTGACCAGGAACTTGTGGACCTGCTTGATCACTTTAAGATCCCTCTTCCTTTTGTACAGTCAAAAGGCACGATGGATACTGACCTTACACTGAACATCCCATTGTTGGATGTGATGCATCTCCAGGCAAATGGGACATTTGGCATCAAAACAGGGGAAGTAGACTATGAGGGCATACCTTTAAAGGTAACAGACTCTGCGATCACCATACACAACAGCAGCGTAAAAGTCGATAAAGTAAATGTGGGTTATGAAGAGATGCTTCAGGCCTCTGCTAAAGGTGTCATGGATTTTGGAAAAAGTAGGACTGATCTTAAGATCAAAGTAGAGAAAGTAGCTTTTGAGATAGGTGAGTCACGATTATCGCTTGATAATAAGAAGACCCAGTTGATGATCGACTACAGACTCTCATCAAAAGCCGAGACCGTAACACTAAGTCCCTCTAGATGGACTGCAGATGAGAAGATCATAGAGATAAAGCCCTTCACTGCCCCTTTTGTGTTCGATACTGCTTCTATCATCTTGTCCGAGGTCACAGCCTCACTCGATGAGATGGCTAGGATAGCCATAAGCGGTCCCATTCATCTAAAAAAGCAAAAGCTCGCCCTTAATATAGATGTCCTCGACTTCAAGCTCGATGACTTCTCCCTTGCTCAGAAACGTTTTCCACTCTCTATCGAGTACGATGACAAGCTTACCATCGACTCCCATCATGAAGTCAACTGGGACCTTGATGGTACACCTATCACCATCGGCCCATCGAGCCTGATCGTCGATGGTGACCTGCTAAAAGTCGATAACGCTGGTTTCGTGATCGCCAATATTCTTGAGAGCAGCGTCGATGGGAGCTATGACTACAATACGAAACAGGGTCGATTCGACCTCCATCACCTTATGCTTTCAGATAAGAGTCCCGGTGACCTCTTCTACTCCAGTGAAGTGATACCGATCGATATGGTCATTGGCAGACAAGGTACCTACATCTCCGTTGCTTTACTCGGTCTTGATCTCGAGGCCGAACGCGATGGATGGAGACTCTCGCTCTCAGATCTCAAACGGCTTGCTGAGCACTCTGAGCTTATGCAGAGACAGAACTTGCTCAGTGGTAAGCTAAGCGTTAAGAAAAAAGCATCCGAGCCCTATCAGTTCAAAGGAAAAGTCGATTATCCCTACGCTCTTTTAGTCAAAGACGATGTACCGGTGAACAACATGACTTTTACCGGTACATACAAAGATGGGGTGACCGATATAGATATTCTTGAGCAGGTCAATATACGTATCGGCAATGATATCAATATAAGCTCTGATGGCATCGGGTTCGACATAGCATCCATCATCGCATACATCCATGATCACAATGGTGATGCTTCTAGCAACACTAAGACCCCTGACATCTCTATGATCGCCAATAACAGCTATCTTTACTTCTCAGAGAAATCAAAAGCTCTAGCGGATACGCTCACTCTGGATATGCAACAAGATAGTCTGACTGCCAGCCTCCTCTATAAAGAGGGGGTCGCCATCTTTGAGTTTAAAGATGACAGCTTCTATGCAGATGGGCAGTTATTCGATGATAAGTTCATGACGACCCTCTTCCCCGCCTCAAGTTATGAGGGTGGGTACATGCTTTTCAATGTCAATGGAACACTTGACCATGCGGATGGCATCATCTATCTGGAGAACACGATATTAAAAGACTATAAGGCCCTGAACAACATCCTCGCCTTTATCAACACGGTACCGTCACTTGTCACCTTCTCCCTGCCCTCTTATGCGACAAAAGGCATCGAGGTCTCAGAGGCTTACTCAAACTTCACCTACAAAGATGATAAGGTCTATTTCAACACCATAAAGTTTGACTCTCCAGAGATGAAGATCATCGGAAACGGGATCACTGACTATCCTAACAACACTGTAGATATGAACATGACGTTCAAGACCGATTTGGGTAGTTCTATAAGTAAGATCCCACTTGTGGGATACCTGCTCTTGGGTGAAGACGGTTCCATCGCCACCTCCTTTAAAGTCACCGGAGAACTCGATGACCCGGAAGTAGAGACTCAGACCGTCCAAGACATCGTCGTCGCACCCTTCAACATCATCAAACGAGCCGTCACCCTTCCGTTTTGGATCTTTGATGATGATCGATAAGCAACATCTACATCACTAGACCTTCTCTCCCCACCTTCAAATCTCAAGTGTTGTACATCGATACTGACTATTAACTCTATTATAGGCATCAATTTTGTTAAAGGACGGTAATCCTCCCATTTATAATATCCTTCAAAAGTAGAGTCAAGCCACAAGGGCCAACTTCTGCTTTGGCGTGATACCGCCAAGGGCCATATTGGGCC